>NZ_JBISBU010000019.1:0-84342 GCF_044385805.1 Haloferula sp. A504 | reverse complement strand
AGTTGCCTTCGGCTGCTCTCCCGTTGCTCGTCTCGGGAGGACTCAGACTCTCACTGGTTGGTTTCATGTATGTGCACGCGCACGAGTGGCGCTTTGCAAGCGCCATGCCGGGGCGTGGCGGCTTTCAGCCGCGGGGTTGAGACGACCTCTCCCATCCGCTCCGAAATGACACTCGCTGCCCGCCACCCCGCGCGGTCAGGAGACCGCTCCGCCCTGATATGGCGCTTGGAAAGCGCCACTCCTCACAAACCCGGATACGCGGCGCCGAGGTCGATCGAGTCGCCCTGGCGGTCGAGCTCGGCGACGAGCTGCCCGAACAGATCGCTGGCGATTTTCTGGCCTTCCGCCGTGGCGATCAGGTCGTTTCGTTCGTCCGGGTCCTTGGTGAGATCGAAGACGCGGGCGACCTTGGCCTCGGGATAGAGAATCAGCTTCTTCCCGTCCCGGGTGATCATGCGCTGATGGCTGCGATAGGCGCCGAAGACCTGCTTCCGCGGCGTCCCCTTCCCTTCCAGCAGCGGCAGCACGGACTGGAAATCGACGTCCTCGGGAATCTCCGCCCCGGCCAGTTGGAGGAAGGTCGGCATCACGTCCTGAAGGTAGATCGGGGCGGCGAGCTGTTTGCCTTTCGGCACACCGGGGCCCGCAAGGATGAAGGGCACCCGCACCGAATGGTCATACATGTTCTGCTTCCCCATCAGGCCGTGCTCGCCGCAACCGAGGCCATGGTCGGCGGTGAAACAGATCACGGTGTTGTCGGCATCGGGGCTCTGCGCCAGCCCCTCGAGGATGCGCCCGACCTGGGCATCCATGTGGCTGACGATCGCGTAGTACTCGCGGCGGTGGGTCTTGACGGCAAACTCGGTGCGCGGTGACGGGGCCAGCTTCTCATCGCGAAGGCTCTGGGGGGCCGCCATCGGATCGCGATAAGGATAAACCGGCAGGAAGTTCGCCGGCGTCTTCATGCGCTCGAGCGGGTAGAGGTCGAGGAACTCCTGCGGCATCTGGCGCGGATCGTGGGGGGCGTTGAAGGCGAGATACATGAACCACGGCCGTTCGTCCTCGGAGTCGATGAAGACCTGGTAATCGTCGACGATCACCTCGCTCCAGTGCTTTCCTCCCTTCCAGAAGCCCCCGATCGAACGGTCGGTCGGGTCCCACGGGTCGGGCTGGCCTTCGACCGGGCGCTCGTAGGCGGCCTTGACCGAGCCGGGCATGCCGGGACGGATGTTCCGGACCTCGTCGAAGATCTGCTCGGGTTTCATCTGGACGTGCCACTTGCCGGAGAAGCAGGTGCGGTAACCGGCGGCGGAAAGCTGCTGCGACCAGCTGCGGCCCTTGTCGGCGAAGTCGCGCTTGAGGGTCTTCTCGGCCGCCTGCACGCGCCACAGCTGATAGCCGGTGTTGAGCATCGTGCGGCTGGCGACGCAGACCGCCCCGTGCCAGCCGCCGGAGTTGTAGGCGTGGGTGAAAACGGTGCCCTGCTCGACGAGCCGGTCGAGATTCGGCGTGTCGATGTCCTCCTCGGATAGCGCGTCGATCGCCTTCCAGGTCATGTCATCGGCGAAGATGAAAAGCAGGTTCGGCTTGTCAGCGGCACCGGCGAAAGCCAGCGCGGCGAAGAAGGCGGCAAGTGTGCGGAGCATGCGGGATGCTAACGCCCATGCGGACCGTGGCAATGCTTTCGGGGAGTGGGTGGAGTGGCGCTTTCCACCTGTCCTCCGAAGCCTTGGCGAAGGGGGAAGCGCCATATCAGGGCCGGGCGGTCTCCTGACCGCGCGGTGGAGCGAAGGTGATCGCTTGACCTTTGAAGCCTGACCTGCCGGCCCGCCGTCCACCGCGGCTGAAAGCCGCCGCGCCCCGTCATGGCGCTTGGAAAGCGCCACTCCCCAACCCGCGCTTGGCGGGCCGACCGCAGTGCGCTATCCCGCGGGCATGGACGGATTCCGACTGGATGGCAAAGTGGCATGGGTGACCGGCTCAAGCCGGGGCCTCGGCCGGGTGATCGCCGAGGAACTGGCCGCCGCCGGGGCGCGGGTGGCGGTGAATTGCTTCTCACGCAGGGATGCCGCCGAGGCCGTGGTCGCGGGCATCCAGGAAAAGCGCGGCGAGGCGATGGTGGTGGCGGGCGATGCCATGGACGCCGGCGAAATCGACCGCATGGCGGGCGAGATCGAGGCCACATGGGGCGGTGTGGACATCCTGGTCGTCAACGCGACCCCCGACCAGCCGATGAAGGAGATCGCCGACTACCGCTGGAAGGATTATGAGGCGATGCTCGATGCTTTCGTGAAGAGCCCCTTCCTGCTGGCTCAGCGGTTGCTTCCCTCGATGCTCGAGCGCGGCAGGGGTCGGCTGGTGAACATCACCAGCGAGGTCTATCACGGTTCGGTGCCGCAGTTTTCCGCCTACGTCGCCGCCAAGGGCGGCCAGATCGGATGGAGTCGTTCGATGGCGGTGGAGCTCGCGCCCCACGGGATCACGGTGAACACCGTCGCGCCGGGTTGGATCCCGGTGGAGCGTCACGCGAACGATCCCCAGGAAGCCAAGGACGCCTACCTCGAGACCATCCCCGCCGGCCGCTGGGGAAGGCCGGAGGATGTCGCCGGGGCGGTGCGCTATTTCGCCAGCGATGCGGCGGCCTTCGTGACCGGCCAGACCCTTTGCGTCAACGGCGGGCGGACGCCTTGGTGAGGAGGGCTTCCAGACTGCGGTGATTCATCACCGCTCTGGCGAAGCATTTCCATGCGAGACCGGGTGCCCGTGAAGTTCCGCCAATGGCTTGGCGCGGCGATGGATCGCCTGCCGAGAGCGGTGATGAATCACCGCAGTCTGGATCCAATCCCTCAAGCAATCAACTCGTGGATCGGCTCGGCGCCTTCGACGCCGACGAGCTTGTGGTCGAGCCCGCCGTAGAAGTAGGTGAGGGCATTCGGATCGAGGCCCATCTGGTGGAGGATGGTGGCGTGGAGGTGCTTGACCTGAACGCGGTCCTTGACCGCCTCGGCCCCGAGTTCGTCGGTCTCGCCGAAGCTGATGCCGCCCTTGATTCCACCCCCGGCGATCCACTGGGTGAAGCCGTAGGAGTTGTGGTCGCGACCGGTGCCCTTGGCATACTCGGCGGTCGGCTGGCGCCCGAACTCGCCGCCCCAGACGACCAGCGTCTCGTCGAGCAGCCCCCGCTGCTTGAGGTCCTTGAGCAGGCCGGCGATCGGCTTGTCGGTGTTGCCGGCGTGGTGCTCGTGGTTCTTCACCAGGTCGCCGTGGGCGTCCCAGTTGGCGTCGTTGTGGGCACCGCCCGAGTAGATCTGGATGAAGCGCACGCCGCGCTCGACGAGGCGCCGCGCGAGGATGCACTTGCGCGCGAAGTCGTCGGTGCGTGGCTCGTCCATCCCGTAGAGGCTCTTGATGTGCTTCGGTTCGCTGTCGACATCGATCGCCTCGGGCGCGGTCGCCTGCATCCGGTAGGCGAGTTCGTAGGAGGCAATGCGCGCGGCGAGGTCGGAGTTGTGCTCGCGCCCCTTCAGGTGGCCGCGGTTGATGTCGCCGACGAAGTCGAGCAGCGAGCGCTGCTGGACCCGGTCCATGCCATGCTGGTTCGAGAGGTTGAGGATGGGGCTGCCCTGCGAACGGAAGACCACGCCCTGGTAGGACGCCGGCATGAAACCTGACGACCAGTTCTTGGCACCGGAAATCGGGCCGCCGGTCTTGTCGAGCATGACGACGTAGCCGGGCAGGTTCTCGTTGAGCGAGCCGAGGCCGTAGTTGACCCACGATCCCAGCGACGGCTTGCCCGAGATGAGCGAGCCGGAATTCATCATCAGCATCGCCGAACCGTGGATCGGCGAATCGGCGGTCATCGAATGGACGAAGGCGATGTCGTCGACGCAGTCGCCGACGTGCGGGAACAGGGTCGAGACCGGCTTGCCGCACTCGCCGCGCGGACTGAACTCCCACTTCGGACCGACCACCCGGCCCTCGTTCTTCTTGCCGCCGCGGCCGAAGGTCTTGACCGGAATGGTCTTGCCGTCGAGCGGGTAGAGCTTGGGCTTGTAGTCGAAGGTGTCGATGTGGCTCGGTCCGCCATACATGAACAGGAAGATGACCGCCTTGGCCTTGGCCGGGAGCTGCGGCTCGCGGGGCGCGAGCGGGTTCTCGAACCCGGCGAGTTCGTCGGCGAAGGCACGGTCGCGCGAGAGCATGCCGGCAAGGGCAAGCGAGGTGAAACCGCCACCAAGCTGGTGGATGAACTCGCGGCGGCGAACGCGGTTGCAGAAGTCACGCATGGAAACAGAGGGTAAGCGGAAAGCGGGAGGCGGCAAAGACGAAGATCAGTCGACGAAGACGAACTCGTTGAGATTGAGGGCGGCGAGGCAGAAGCGGTCGAGCGCGGTGGCTTCGTCGAGATCATGGTCGCGACGAAGCGCTTCCATGAAGGCCAGCGAGCGCTCGATTTCCGAGGGCGAGGCCGGACGACTGAGGAGCAGCTCGAAGGCCCGCATGACCTGGGCGCGGGAGTCGCCGGGACACTCGCGGCGCAGTCTTTCGGCGAGCACCCGGGCGCTGTCGTTGGTGAAGTCGCTGTGAAGCATCGCCAGCGCCTGGGTGGGAACCGTGGTGGTGAAGCGGACCGGGCACGAGTTGTCGACGTCGTTGAAGTCGAAGTCGGTGAATATCGAGGGCATGAGCGAGCGCTTCACCTTGACGAAGATGCTGCGGCGGTTGGCCTGGTCGGGCGGGCTCTTGCCCCACTTCGCCCCCTTGGTCGATGAGGTCGCGAGCACTTCCGCCGGCAGCTCGGGATAAACCGACGGGCCGCCCATCTGGAGATTGAGCTGACCGGTGGCCGCAAGGATGGAATCGCGGATCTCCTCGGCCGTGAGCCGTCTTGGATTGCCGCGCCAGAAACCGTCGTTGGCCGGATCCTTGGCGGCGGCCGGCTCGTGGGAGGACGAGGCCATGCGGTAGGCGCGCGACGTGAGCAGGAGCCGGTGCATTTCCTTCACGCTCCAGCCGCGGCGGACGAACTCGGTCGCCAGCCAGTCGAGCAACTCGGGATGGGTCGGCGCCATGCCGAGAAAGCCGAAGTCGTTGGGGGTCGGCGACAGGCCGCGACCAAAGTGGTGCTGCCAGATGCGGTTGACCATCACCCGGGCGGTGCGCGGATGGTCGGGGCGCGCGAGCCATTTCGCGAGGGCGAGGCGGCGCCCGCTCGACTCGACACCTTCCGGCTTCTCGATGACGGCATCCCCCCCGCCCCAGATCAGCGGGAAACCGGGCGTCACCTCGTCGCCGGGTGCATGCACACTGCCACGGATATGCACACGGGTCGGAGGCACCTCGGGTCGTTCCTTTACGGCCAGCACCGGCATCTGCCGACGCGCCGCGTCGCCTTCCAGACCGGCGAGGGTCTGGCGCAGTTTCTCATACTCACGCACCTGATCCGGAGGCAGGCCGGCCAGCGGCACCAGCTCATCCATCGCCATCCCCCCGGCCTCGATCCCGAGGTCGAAGAACTGCCCGCCGCCCGTCTGCCAGACGCGGGCGGCGATGACATTGCGCCCGGTCTGCAGCGCACCAATAAATTCCTCCGACGCCTCGATCCGGAGGTAGGCCCGACTGTAGCCGTCGAGTTCCAGCACCGGCCGACCATTCAGATACAGCTCCAGCGCCTCGTCGTGATAAACGTGCAGAACCGCCCGCTTCGGGATCTCCTCGAGGCCGAAGGTCGTCTGCAGCCAGATCTCCGGACCGTCCCAGCGGGTCTTGCCCCTGGCTCCCGGGACCTCGGTGCCGAAGCCCGCAAGACCTTCCTTCCACCCGGCCAGCTCGGCGCGGAAACCCACCGACGACCAGTCCTCGGGCGGCGCTTTCGTCGTGTAGTGCCAGCGCCACGGTTCGCGCCGGGCGTCGGTGACGAGAAACTTCGTCCCGGCGGCGGCGCCCTCCGGCTTGTTGGCGGAAAGCTTCATCGCGCGCTCCTCGATCCGGGACAGCTTCTCGCGGACCTCCCGTTTGCGGCGCTCGAGTTCCTGCTCGTCGGCGGGCGAGCGTTCTCCGGTGGGTGCCTCGACCATCACCACACTCGCCTTTCCCCTCTCCATCGGCGTGATCCCGCGCAGGAAACTGACGAAGCGGTAGTAGTCCGACTGCGGAATGGGATCGCCCTTGTGGTCGTGACAGCGCGCGCAGCCCACCGTCATCGCCATGAACCCCTCGGTGATCACCCGCACGTTGTCGTCGATCACATCGAACTCGTACTGCTCCTTGTCGGCCGGCTCGTCGTCCCACTGCATCAGGCGGTGGAAACCGGTGGCGGTGATCGACTCGGCGTCCCGGTCGGGCAGCTCGTCGCCGGCGAGCTGCTCCATCAGGAACCGGTCATAGGGCTTGTCCTTGTTGAAGGCATCGATCACCCAGTCGCGGTAGCGCCAGACCTGGGGTTTGTCGGCATCGCGCTCGAAGCCGTTCGACTCGGCGTAGCGCACCACGTCGAGCCAGTGCCTCGCCCATTTCACCCCGTAGTGCGGCGACGCCAGCAGTCGCTCGATTTCCCGCTCCCAGGCATCGGGCGCGGGATCGGCGACGAAGCGCTCGATCTCGGCCAGGGTCGGAGGCAACCCGGTCAGGTCATAGGAAAGCCGGCGCAGCAAGGTCGCGCGATCCGCTTCGGGCGCGGGCTGAAGTCCCTTCCCGGCAAGCCCGTGGAAGATGAAGGCATCGACCGGATGGGCGCCCCAGCCGGCGTCCTCCACCTGCGGCACCTCGCCGCGCTCCATCGGCCGGTATGACCAATGGTTGAGAGTTGTCTCGTTGACCTCGGTCACCCCCGCCAGCGGGTCGTGTACCTCGACGAGGCGGTTGGCGTCCTCCGGAGTCCACGGGGCACCCATGCCGATCCACTTGCGGATCGCCGCGATCTCCCCGTCCGGCAATTTGCCCCGGGGTGGCATCTCAAGGTCCTCGTCCTCGTAGGAAAGCACCTTGAGCAGCAGGCTGGCGTCGGGATTCTCCAGGTCGATCGCCGGACCATGATCGCCCCCGAGCAGCAGGCCCTTGCGGCTGATGAGTTGCAGCCCGCCGCGGACCTTGACCTCGCCGCGGGAGTCGGTGCCGCCGTGGCACTTGAAGCAGTTCTCCTCGAGAATGGGCCGGACCTCTCCCCTGAAAAATGCCACCCCCGGATCCTCCGCCAGGGCCGGCACGGACGCGGCAGCGGCCAGGCCAAGGAGTGGCAATCGGGCGAAAAGGCTCATGGTGAAGCGGCTTTCTACGACATCGGTCCGCCAAAGCTATCTTTCAAGCTGGATGTTCCAACGGGGGCGGCGATCAGGCTGCCGGGTTTTCCCCTTGCCAAAAAATCGAGTGGGGTCTAGACCTCCGCCCCGTCCCGCAAGGAGACCCATGGGTAGGTGGCCGAGTGGTTAAAGGCGGCAGACTGTAAATCTGCTCTCGTATGAGTACGCTGGTTCGAATCCAGCCCTGCCCACCAGCCTCCGCCCGGGCTTCGATGAGGCCCGGGCGGAGGCTGGTGCCGCGCCGGAAGCGAAGCGGAGGCGGGCTGGTATGAAGCACCCCGGGACTACGGCTCGGCAAGCCAGCCTGAACGAACAGCGTCATCCAAGAAGGATACACTACACCTACGTTCTTCAAAGTGAGTCGAACCCGGAGCGACACTACATCGGACCCACGGCGGACCTGAAGACCCGTCTTGGCGAACACAACCGCGGCGGATGCCCCCATACCGCCAAATACCGGCCGTGGCTGATCAAGGGTTACTTCGCATTCCAATCGAAGGAGGTCGCCCAGCGGTTCGAGCGATACCTGAAATCGGGATCAGGCCGCGAGTTCGCGCGCAGGCATTTCGAGTAGCCCCGTCGCCCCGGGCTTCGAAGAGGCCCGGGCGAAGGCTGGCGGGTATCACCGCGCGGGCCGGTAGTGCGAACCCCGACCCTTGCCGTGAAGCTCCGCCACGCCGGCCTGGACCAATTCTCCAAACTTGCCCTTCAAGGTATGGCGGTTTGCTCCGGTGGCCTCCGCAGCCTCGGCGACCGACAAGGCACCGCGCTCGCGAAGCAGGCCGGCAAGGCGTTCGGCAAGTGGCGAAAGGCCGGTTGGCTCCCCGATTCGCGGGCCGAGCTTTTCCCGGAGCCGGTCCACCTGAGTATGCATCGAGCGCAGGAAAAACAGGATCCACGGTTCCCAGTCGGCGTCATTGCTGCCTAGGGTCGTCTGGGTCCGCCGCAGCGCGAGGTAGTAGGCCTCCTTGTTGTGTTCGATTACGCTCTCCAGCGAGCTGCACGAGACGAAGCTGTAGCCGCTGCGGAGCAGCAGCAGGTTGGTCAGCGCGCGGGATAGCCGTCCGTTCCCGTCCTGGAAGGGATGGATCGCAAGGAACACCACGTTGAAAACGGCGATTCGCAGCAGCGGGTGCAGCACCGGCTCGCGTTCTTCTCCGGCCAGCCACTCGAACAGCTCCTGCATCAGCCGCGGGGTATCGAATGGGGTTGCGGTCTCGAAGACGATGCCGATCTGCTGGCCATCCGGGCCGATGGCTGCGACATGGTTCGGCAGGGTCTTCCACCCGCCGCGGTGCCTCTCGTCCTTGCTGCTGTAGCGAAGCAGGTCCCGATGAAGCTGGAGGACGACACCCTCGGTCACCGGCATGTCCGCCCACGACGCCTGGATTGTCTCCATCACGTGGGCGTATCCGGCGACCTCCTCCTCGTCGCGGGAACGGAACGACTCCGACTGAAGTTTGCCGAGTAACGCCTCGACCTCGCGATCGCTGAGCCTCGCTCCCTCGATCCGGGTGGAGGATCCAATGCTCTCGATGGTCGCCACCCGGCGCAGTGAGGTCAGCCTCTCGGGCTGGATGTTCTCAACGACCCGCCACTCCCCTTTGAATTCGTCGATCGACGCGATCAGGCGGAGAATTTCGTTGGAGGGCTGGAAGCGGGGAGGGAGCATCGGATGGCGGGCATCCTACCTCCATTTACATCCAATTCCATCCATTTATTCTCCAATTCCATCCATTTCAACCCATCACCGAGCAGCCCCCACGGTTTATCCCGGAGAAAGCTCCATGAAGGCTAAGACCATGCGGATCGGACCTTGATCCTCGGCGGAAAGATTCCAGCCCAGCGCATGCTCCGAGCGTAGCCCCATACAAACACCCCGCAGTCAGCGCCCCGCGAAGCGCCACCCCACTTCCTGGCCGCGAGGTGTCCACTCGCTACGGCGCCCCCACGAACCTTCGGCGGAAGAACTTCCGCTGCGCACCCAACTGCTCGTCGAGCAGGCGGATCACGACTTCTTCGCGCGTGCCATCGATCGGCACGCTGCCGATCACTTCATAGTCCACTCCCTCGACCATCGGCGTGAAGCCCGACAAGGTTGACGAGGACTCGTAGGAAATCACCACATCCTCGCCTGTGAGACGCACCGGGTGGGTGAAGAACCACGAGCCATCGCTGCGGAGAAGCGATGCCGAGTGGAGCGTGACGTCAAAGGCAGCGGTGGGGTCGAAGCCCGCCGCGTAGTCCTCGAAGTTGCTGCGGCCGTTGCCGTTCGCGTCGAGTGCAGGGTCGAGCAGCGGATGGAGGGTCGCGAAGGTCATCAGCGCCCCCTCGTAGGCACCGAGGTCGATCGCGGTTCCCTGAATCCGGACCTTCCCGGCGAGGTCGAACTCCGAGGGGTTCGACGCAGCGTCACCGAGTTCCAGGGCGGGGGATCCGGGCATCAGGCGGAAGTCGTCCGCCGCGACGAATTGCGGGTCCTCGGTCGAAACCACCGCGCCCGGCAGCGGCGCGTAGCCGCCCTCGATCAGGTTGTTGAGACTGCCGGCATCGAGCGGGTCGGTATCCAGGACGATGCCTCCGGTGTTCCCCCAGACGATGCAGTTCCTCATCAGCGGGTTCGTACTGGCGTCCCCGTAGATGGCCGACCCGATGGGTGAGTTGTTGGCGGCAAAGGTGCAGTTGATGAACTGTGGATCCGAGTTGAAGCCCCGGACCGCCCCGCCCTGCGGGGCCGAGTTGCCGGCAAAGAGACAGTTGATGAAGGCCGGACTGGCGCCGTTGGTGAGGTAGACCGCGCCACCCGAGCCGCCCGCAATATCGCTGACATTGTCGACAAATGACACGTTGGTAAAAGTGACCGAGCCATTCGCGTCCGCGGAGAGGTCGTCGGCCCGGCGGGTCTGCTGGTAGAGGTCCGCCACCTCGACTGCCGAGAGGTTTCCGTTCCAAATGCTGATCTCGTCGAGCTGCCCGGTCAGGAAGTCGGACGTCACAGGGCCGCCCGTGTCGTATTCCTGACCGATGGCCCAGCCGAGGCCGCCACCGACATTGCCCACGGTCGCGAGGATGATGTGATTCCAGATTACCACGCCGTTCCGGTAGACCGTGACATCGGTGGTGCCGTTGCCCAGGTCCCTGCCAACCACCGCGAGGTGCTGCCAGCCCGTCGTCGGTGTCCCCGCCGTGTGGGCGTCACCCCGGATCCGGAAATGGTAGCCCGAATCGTAGAAGCCGAAGAGAACCTGGTTTCCACCGTTGCTGTCGTGCTTGCCGATGAAAGCCTGGGCATTGCTGGTGGTCGTGGGGTTCACCCACAGGGCGATGGTGAAGGTATTGGAGATGTCGAAGGCCGATCCGTTCACCCGGTCGTTGCCGTCGAAATTCAGCGCCCGGCCGACCGGTCCGGCCACCGACTTGTTGGCCGTGCCGTTGTTGTTGACGAGCGTCGCCGAACGCCCATTGCCGGAACGGTCGGCGACGACGGTTCCGTTCGACGCCGGGTTCTCGTCAAAGTCCAGGTACATCGCCAAGCCGAGGTTGACGTTGGAGTGGTAGGCCCCGCCGTATTTCGCCCGGTTTTCCTTGATCAGCAGGTTGGAGAAGCTCGGCGAGCGGCGTCCCACGGTGATGCCGGCTCCCAACGAATCTCCGCCACTGGCGTCGGCATTGCCGCCGGTCAGGGTGAAACCATCGAGCAGCGAGTCGAGATCCGCCGAACGCGCGTCGATGATGTGATGGCAGTTGTCGGAGATCGTCGCCGCACCGATTTCCCCGGAGAGCACGGTGCCATTGCTTGCGGGATCCGGATTGCGGCTCGACCAGCGGCCTCCACCCGCGGGGAAGCCCCCGTAGATCCGCACGCCGGGGTTGAGGACGAAGGAGTCGCTGCGCTGCGTTCCGGGAACATAGATGCCTGCCGCCACCCAGATTTCCTCGCCGGGCTGGGCGATCGCGATCGCTGCCTGAAGGTCGGGGAAGGCATCCTCCCAGCTGGTGCCGTCGCCCAGGCCGGCGGAACCCTGCGCGACGTAGTGAATGGGCGTGGGCCCCTGATAGTCCGCGAGCACGATGCTGGCCGGATCATGGGGATTGGGGAAAAGGTCACCACTGTTGGTCATGTACTCATCGCCGAAGTAAACCGCGAAGGATCCTCCCCCCGCCATGAACACCCGCGAGCCGCTCATACCCTCGGCATCGAAGATGCTATCCGGTGCCGTGAGGATGGTGAACACGTCGCCGTAAGACGGCCGGAAGCCGTCCGCAAGGACGGGCTCGACGACCGCCTCGCTGTAGAATCCGGTGGTGATGTCGAGGTGATCATGGTCATTCACCCCGCGCAGAACCGGTCGGATCACGCTTCCGCTATCGAGATTAAGATCCTCGATGGTGCCGCTTCCGCTGACCGTGCCCGAGGTGGTCGCGCTTGCCAACAGGGTGCCGCCATCCATCTCGAGGTCCCAGTCGCCGGGCTCGATCGAGACGGCTTCAAAGGTCCCCGTGACGCGGATCGCCCCGAAGGCGTCCACAAAAGACGGCCCGGTCACGCTGCCGAGACACCAGAGCGTGGCTCCGTTCCCGATGCTGAGAAATTCGGCCGACATCTCGACATCGACTATGGCCGTCCGGTTCGCTCCGCCGAATGCCGGCCCGTCCGGATGTTGTCCGAGAAGCTCGATGGTCCCCGCCTTGGCGGTGTTGTCCGGGTGGGTGGCCAGCACGCCCCCGTTGATGACCGAACTGTAGATCTCGATCCTCTCGCCGCCCGCTTCATTGGGGTTCGGGCTGGCGAGGACGCCTCCCTCGTTCTCCACGATGGAGTCAATGATCCGGAGCGAGGAATTGGCGATGATCTCGCCGGTCCGGTTGTCGAGAGCCGTCGAGTCGATCCGGATCGTGCCGGCGCTCTCGATCGTGCCTGTGTTCTCGATCTTGCCGCTCGACTCCGGAGCGAGCGTTTCTCCAGCACCGAGTTCACCGAGTTCCTCGAGGGAAACCAGCGACACGCTTTCGGGATCGAAGAAGATCTGCTCATCGGACCCGAGAGTCTGGCTGCCGGTGAAGGTTGGAGAGGTGATTTCAAAGGCATGCGGCGTCTCGATCAGCCCGGCATTGCGCAGGTTGCTCAGCGCGAAGACCTCCGGCGTGGCGCTGGCAAACTGCACCCTGACATCCGCCCCGATGCTGATCGCGTCCGCGGGATTTCCACCGAAGTCGGGACCGCGGTCGAAGACGAAGTCGTAGCCGGTGGTCGAGGTCCAGCTCGCCGAGCGCTCGAGGCGGGTCATGCCCGCGAAGGTCACGTCACCGGTGATGGTCTCGGCATCCGCATCGTCATTCAAATAGCGGCCCTCTTCGATGGTGTAATCGCCGACGAAGGTGATGTTCTCAACCCGCACGTCCCTCAGCACCGAGTTCGAGATGTTCACCACCGTCCCGGGAACCCGGCCGCGGAGGACGCCCCCCACGATCCGCGCGTCGCTGATCTGCCCCGGCAGGATGCTCCCGAACTCGATGATGCCGTCGGTGTTGTCGTAGAAGCCCCCGATCAGGTTCAGATCGATCTCGGTGTCGTAGCCGGTGATGGTGCCGAAATCGTCCACAAATTCGTAGGAGTCGTAGGCGGTGATCGTGCCACGGTTCACCAGCCCCGGGGCGGCGGCATTCATGTCTCCTGGCGGATTCAGGGTGATCCCACCGCCGAGGAAGTCAGGAATCGGTTTTACCAGGGCGCCTTCCTCCAGTTCGAGCACCACACGGTCCTGACCAATCGCCCCGGAAGCGAAGAAGTCGAGACCGGCTGGCACGGTGAAACGGCTGCCCGGGTTTCCCCACAGGCCGCTCAGCGCCAGGCTCGATCTCGGATCATCGGGTCCTTCGTAGTCCGACTCGTCGGGGAACTCGATCTCGTAGTCGTCATCGATCAGGTCCAGTTGCTGCAACATCACGGCCACGCCCTCCTCGATCACCAGCTTGCCGGCCACGGCGATTCTCCCGGAGGCGACGTGGGTGCCGAGCGTCACGTTCTCAAGCAGGATGCCGGTCCCACCGGTCCTGACATCGAAGGCTCCCGCCCCGGCATTGAGCTCTCCGTCGAACGAACCATTGATCAACAGATCGAAGAAACTTTCCGCGCTCCGCGGAACGAACAACTCGCTCTCGAAGCGCACGTCGACGAAGTCCACGTTGGTCATCACCACCCTTGCAGGCTTCGAGCCCGCGAGGTAGTCCCGATCGGTGTCGCGATAGTGGAGACCGGGCGAAACCAGCCCGCCCTCGATCCGGAGATTTTCCATGCGGGTGTCGATGTCTTCCGAAAGCGAGGACGCGCCGATCGCTCCCCCGAGGGCGATCACGCCGCCCTGGTTGTCCATGGTGCCCCCGCCGAAGATGCCGTCCGGCTGGATCACTCCCCGATTCGAAAAGATCGGCTGTGCCTTGACCGCCTCGACGGCCGCCGCGTAGCCGGGATCACCCGTCCCCGGGATGCTGTTGTCGTCGTAGCTGACCGAGGCCCTCAGCAGCAGCCCTTCGTTCTCCACGAACAATCCGTCGCTGTCGAAACCCGCCCGATGCATCACCTGTCCGGCACCGATCGTGAGCGTCTCTCTTTCGTCCACCGGCAGATCCGGGACACCCTTGAAGCGCGTGACGTGCATGAGACGCGGATCCGACTCGTTGGTCATCCGGAACTTCCATCCGCCCTCGCCGATCAACTCGACATTTCCGTCCAGCAACAGCTCGGTGGTGTCGAAGTAAGCGAGGAGCAGCCCGTTGTGATCGATCACCCCCGACAGCGTCAGCGAGTCGGCGTGAGAATCGACCGTCAGCAGGTCACGCGACTCGACAAACTCATAGACATTGTCGCCTGCAAGAAGGCGCTTCTGCTCAAGGAAGGGATCGAAGCGATAACAACCGTCGATTCTGAGATCTCCGAGGCGAACATTGGCTCCCTGGAGCCGCAGCAAGTATTGATATTGAAGGTAATCGTCAGCCAGAAGGTTGCCGGTGACAGGATTGTCGAGCTCGAGGCTCGCCTGGTCGATGTCGCAGGGCAGAAGGCCCAGCAGGTCGCCCGGCTGGAGATCGCTGCGATCATAAGTCAGCAGTCCGCCGAAAACGCCCCCGTTGTCGACCGTCGCACGGGCCACGGTGGAAGGGGCGAATCCATAGCCGTTCTGCCCGGTCTCCTGCAGCTTGATCGAGCTGCCGTCGAGCCGCAGGTCGACGTCGTTGATCTCGAGATAGCCACCCCCGGTCGTCCGCAGGTTTGCCCGCGTCAGCACCACCTCGTCATCGGTGGCCACCGGATCGCCGATGATCCGGATCGTGCGCTGGGGAAGGTCGGCCGCCAGGGCGATGGCATCGCCGACCACCGGCTGCGAGTCGATGAAAGCCGCGTCCTCCCGCTCGAGCCGACTGCGGTCGAGGGTCAGGATCTGCTCGTCGATCTGCCCGGCCGGCTCGAAGCCGAAGGTCGATGCGGGGTCGATGCGGAAGTAGCCGTCTTTCAGCACCAACTCCGAGGAAAGACCTGGTGAGGCAAAGGGCCAGCCGGAGACCTGGAGCTTCGCATCCGCCCCTTCCAGAATGAAGCTCGGCAGGCTGCGGTCGCCATCACCCGCCGGATCGATCGTCAAGGGCGAGCGCGGGTCGGCAGGACCACTCAGAATCGTCCCGCGGTTCACGATTTCCAGCTGGTTCGCGCCGAGCTGCCCGTGTCCGAGAATGGTGTGGCCGCTTTCCTGCAGCAAGCTGTCACCGGAGATCACGTTGAACGACGACGCCGTGGTCGAGAGCGTGCCGCTACCGGTCAGGACCTGGCCGTCGCCGGTGAACCTCAACTCGGTCGGCGCGGTATTGCCGAGCAAGCGGATCAGGCCGTCATTGGTAATCACCCCGGCCTGTTCGCGCACGTAGAATTTTTCGATCTCAAGGCTGCGGCCGTCCTGGATGAAGAGCCGGGTGTCGTCGCCGATCTCAAGCCGGTCGATGGTCACCGAGACGTCCTGATCGACGTCGAGCAGCAGGCCCGGACCGATGCTGACGTTGTAGGCTTCGACCGTGCTGTTGTTCGGGTAGTCGTTGAAACTTCCGCCGCCATCGAGGGTGACGTTCCAGTTGCCGGCATTGCTCCAGTTTCCCGAACTCGTCGGGTCCGCCCAGGTCGCCTGATAGACCGGAATGTCGGGGTCAAAGGTGATCACCATCAGGTCGTCGTTGGCGAACTGCTCGATCTCCTTGCTGTAAACGACCGGGCTGCCGCCACCATTCGGCACCGCCGTGGCGGACATCGCCAGATTCAGGCCACGGGCAGAGTCGTCCTCGGGGACGAGGATCACGAAGACGTCGAACTGGCCGGCCACGAACTGGCCGTTGATGACATCGCCCGCGCCCCCGAAGTCGGGGTCGTTGAGATAGCCACCCTCACGCAGCGTGGCTGCGTGCTTCGGAGTGGTCTCCGACGGGGTCAGCGGCAGGACAACCTCGTTCAGACCAAAACGCACATCGACCAGTTCCGAGCTGCGGGGGTTGAACACGAAGACCCAGTCATAACCGGGAAAGTCGACACTCAGGCCTAACTCCGTCGCGATCAGATCGGGTGCCTCGTCGAGTCGCACGGCGGCCACCACGGCCCCCTGTTCATTCTCGGGATCCACCGCCGCGTAGTCCTCGGCCCACTGCTTCAGCGTCTTCGATTCCTTCGCCCCGCCCCCGGGCGGCGGCAGCATGACCGTGAACTGGTCCGCCTCGAAGGCATCGCTCGGTGCCGCCGGGTCGGAAATCAACCCGAAGGCCTCGGCTCCACCGATCAAACCGGGAATCGTCGGGGTCAGCGGGCTCCCCCGCAGATAGGGGTTGGCGGCCATCGTTCCCTCCCGCGTCGTGCTGCCCACCACCGCCGGCGTCACTTGGAACTCGCCAGGCTCATCCGCAAACTCTCCGGCAGGCGTTCCCGGCGTCACCTGGTTGGTGCCGATGAAAAGCCGGCCACCGCCGCCGATCGTTTCGACATCGTCCTGATTCCCACCGAGAAGGCCGATCGAGCCGCTTCCCTTCACCTGGGTGCCCTCGATGATGACCGTGCCACCCGCCCCGCCGGCGCCCTTGCCGCCCGGACTGCCCGTGCCACCCAGCCCCCCGGAGCCTCCATCACCCCCGTCGCCTCCGCGGCCGGCGTTCGGAGTGTTGCCCAGGGCAAATGAAATCGCACTCCCCACGCTCACGCCCGGGGCTGGATCCAAGCCCTCCAGGCCGAGCCCGCGGGGGGGAAGCGAGTTTTCGGTGGTTCCCGCGGCACCCGTTGCGCCGTCGCCACCGTTCGCTTGAATCGCGCCGTCGAAGAAAATCGTTCCACCCGCCACCAGCCGCAGCGCCCCGCCGCCGGCTCCACTCGCGCCACCAGTGCCACCGTGCCCGCCCTTGCCGCCATCTCCGCCGCGACCCCCGAAGCCGCCCATGCCACCGGTCGCACCCAGCTCGATCGAGGGAAACTTCTTGGTGTCCGTCTCGTCCTTTTCCTTCTTCCGATCGAGGTAGTGCTGGACGAGGTCCTTCAGCGACTTCACCCCGGCTCCGATGATCCCGAAGAGCGAGGTCGGGATCGGCTCGATCCACTCGCCCTGCCCCCCGGCACCCGAACCGCCACCTCCGCCGCCGGGACCGCCCGGGCCGCCGCCGCCCCCGGCACCGGACCCACCGGCATTTCCGCCGCTCAAGACCCAGTCGTCGCCGCTGTTGACACCGGAATCGCCGTCGCTTCCGGCGCCATTCGCGGCCGGTGGCTCGTCCTCGGCCGATACGCCGTCCACGCCGTCGTTCCCATTGAAAAACAGATTGCGAAAGGTTTCCTCGTCGCGGCTCGCCTCGCCGAAAAAGAAGACCCGGATGGCTTCACCCTGAAACCAGATCTTCGGCGGATAACCCGCGAGTTCACCAGCGTCGCCTCCGGTGCCTCCGGGACGGGCCGGGGCCTCGGGGCTGCCCGCGTCCCCACCCACACCGCCGCCCGAGCCGCGCGCATTGAACCCCGCACGGCCCCGGCGGCCCTCGCCGCCGGCAGAACCGCTCGACCCGGCCGTGCCGTCGAAGCCGGACAGGCCCCTCGCCGCGGGCAATCCCGGGGTCGTCACCTTGACCGGCGACTGGAGGACCGGCACTGAGGCACCGCCCAGGCCACCAATTCCCAAAAACCCGCCGAGTCCGCCCTTGCCCCCGGTTCCACCTCGCCCACCACGACCTCCGGAAACCCCCGCTCCACCACCCGCACCCGGCTCCGAGTCGATCGCGGAAAAGTTCACCGTCGCCCCCGGATCGATCCGCACGTCGTTGCCGACACGAATCTCCACCGGATACGGTCCCACCCCGCGCAGGGAATCCCCCGCGGCAAGATGCAGGTCGCCGCGGATCACCACCTCAAGCGTCTGGTCGCCCCGACGATTGATTGCGTGAAGGCTTTCGCCGAAGTCGTGGTCCAAACCGTTCTCATCCCGGATCGTCCCATCCCCGCTGTTGATCAAGATGTCGACCGCCCCCGCGATCGGACTCAACAGAGCCATCGCACCAAGACCAACATATTGCAGGCGGTGGAGAAATGAGGCACCGGACAACTTCATGGCACCCCAAGTTTCAGCGTGCCAAACAGTGACATAAGGTTCACCCTAAGAACCGCTGAGAAGCGTGTCTACATCCATCTAGACGCATATCTTGCGCCCACCGGATTGCCACATAGGCTGATCATTCCCCGGTCTTCCGCCGCAGGATCCACCCCTTTCCCACAGCTTGGTTACCGCTCCCCGGTCAACGCGTCCCATGAACCGACCGGACGAGGCTCGGCCTCTGGAATTCGCGCAGGCCGCACGCCCTTGATCGACAGAGGCCACTTTTCCCCGACTGCTCCGGGTCCTTGCCCGCTCGGGTGCCGGTTTCACAACCGGCGCTCCTGGATCGCGTCCATCCGCGCCCTGCGGACAGGTTTCGGCTCGTCGGATCGTAGGTTGGGGGCTTTCCTGATGGCAACGCCACCATTGCATCCATGAATTCCTCAAGACGACAGTTCCTCACGACCTCGGCCCTCGCCTCGGCGGCGGCTGTTTCCACGACCCCGGCCCGCTCGGAAGAGACGGCGAAGGCCGGCACGCTCGAGCTGAAGCAGGGCGCGACGATCCTGCTCCAGGGCGACTCGATCACCGACGCCGGCCGAGACAAGACGATCGCCGAGCCGAACCACACGAAGGCACTGGGCAACGGCTACGCGAGGATGATCGCCTACCACCTGCTTTCGAAGTATCCCGAAAAGGAACTCAAGCTCTACAACCGCGGCATTTCCGGAAACAAGGTGCCCGACCTCGACGGCCGCTGGGAAAAAGACTGCCTCGAGCTCAAACCCGACATCCTTTCGATCATGATCGGGGTGAACGACTACTGGCACACCGTCGCCTTCGGCAGCAAATACGAGGGCACTGTGGAGAGCTACGGAACCGGATTCAAGGCGCTGCTCGACCGGACCCGCGAGGCCCTGCCCGACACCCGGATCGTGATTTGCGAGCCCTTCGTGGTGCGCGCCGCCGACGGTTCGACGCGGCCCGACTGGTTCCCGGAGTTCGACCAGCGTCGCGAGAAGGCACGCGAAGCGGCCCAGGCCAGCGGCGCGCTCTACGTCGAGTTCCAGCAGATGTTCGACGCCGCGGTGGCGGCGGGATATCCGCACAAGGAACTGGCCGGCGACGACATCCACCCCTCGCCCCACGGGCACGCGCTGATGGCATCGCGTTGGCTGGGCGACACCGGGCTTGCATGATCGGTGCCCGACCGCACGTAGTGACGCGCCATGGCCGAGTTTCCTTCCACCGACCGCAGACAGTTCCTCCGATACGGCATTGGCGGTATCGCCATTGCCAGCACCAGCCATGTCGTGCTCGCGCGCGACGGCATCACGGTCGGCACGGAACCCGAAGAGCTCGCGAATGATCTGACCACCGAGGTCGATGTCGTGGTCGTGGGCGGCGGCACCGCCGGCACCGTCGCCGCCATTCAGGCCGGGCGTGCCGGAGCGAGGACGCTACTGCTGGAACGCAGCGGCCAGCTCGGCGGCATGACCACCGTGGGCGGGGTTTGTTACCCCGGCCTCTTCGACGCCTGGGGCAAGCAGATCATCGCCGGCATCGGTTGGGAGCTGGTCAGGGAATCCGTCGAGCTCGACGGCGGCACCCTTCCCGACTTCGCCAAGGTGCCCGCACGCCACTGGCAGAACCAGGTCACCGTCAACCAGTTCGTCTACTCCATTCTTGCCGAGGAGAAATGCGTCGATGCCGGCGTCGAGATCGCCTACCACGAGTTCATCCAGGGAGCCAAAGCCACGCCCGCCGGCTGGGAACTCAACTGTGCCGGCTTCGGCACCAACCGTCTTGTCCGCTGCAAGCAGATCATCGATTGTACCGGCGGTGCCGAAGTCGTCGGCCTCCTTGGTTTTGAACGGATGCGCGAAGACGAGACCCAACCCGGGTCTTATCTCTTCCAGCTCGGCGGCAATCACGAGGTCGGCCGCAAACAACTGCACCAGATCTACGTACACGGTGCCGATTCCACCAATTCCCGCACGGTCACCGAAGCCAAGCTTGCCGGCCGCAAGCTCGTGCTGAAAAAACTCCGCGATGCCAAGGGCCAGAAGCGCCTCATGCACCTGCAGCCCGAGCCCGGCTTCCGCGAGAGCTACCGCATCGTCGGAGAGACCATGATCACGGTCAACGACTACACCTCGGGCCGCAAGTTCGACGACGCCGTCTGCAACGCCTTCTATCCGGTCGACCTCCACACCAAGCACGGGGTCAAGCCCAAGCCGCTCAAGCCCGGCACGGTGCCGACCATCCCGCTCTCGGCCCTCATCCCCAAAGGCAGCCGCAACATCATCGTGGCCGGCCGCAGCCTCTCAAGCGACCGCCTCGCCAACTCCGGCCTGCGGGTGCAGGCCCCCTGCATGGCGATGGGCCAGGCCGCCGCCTGTGCCGCCGCCCTCGCGGCCAAGGATGGAACCACTCCGGGCGAAGTTCCACTCGAACGTCTCCACGCGCTGCTCCAAGAGCACGGTGCGATCATTCCCGACAAAGCCTAGCGTCGTTCCTCCAACAGATTGAAATTGATGGAAACCGCAGATTGAGGGGATTGCTCAGATTTTCAGAAATCAAATCATCTGCGTAATCCACCAAATCCCCTGAATCTGCGGTGAACAACGCTCTTTCAAAAACCAAGATGATCGCACACTGCCTGCAAGACGGACTACCCTAGGGCCCATGGCCAAGCGCAACCTCGGCACGCTGCGAAGGCGATCCACCTCGCTCTTCATCTCGCTCACATTCCTGGTGATGGCCGTCACCGGGGTGCTGGCATTCGTCCGGCCGTTCTCGATCACCATCATCGGCCTGCACTCGCTGATGGGATTCCTGTTCATCGGAATCGTCGGTCTGCACGTGCTCAACAACTTCCGCCCGCTCAGGGGATACGCCCACGGCCGCGCGATCTGGGTGGCGCTGATCGTGACCGGTGCGCTCACCGCGCTCTTCTACTTCCAGCCGGCCCCGGTGAAATCCGTACTCGGTCTGAGCCGCAACCTCGGCCCTGCACTGGATCGCTTCGAGATGGAGGAGGATCACCTTATCTACCGCTACAGTCCGGCCGACCACTACCGGATGGCGCTCACCGTGAAGGCCGGCACCGGCTTCGATCCGCAGCAGCCTCCCGCCTTCGCCATCTGGCTGGAAAACCAGGGCGCGTATCACATCAAGACGCTCCACGAACCGGACATGGAGTCGGCCGCCGCGCTGCCCTATTGGAAATTCAAGCGCGCCGGCTGGGAGAAGGCGAAGCAGGAAGCGGAGGAAAAGGGCGAAGTCGACCTGGTCTCCTCCCCCACCCCGAACGGCTCCTTCGATCCGGCCGACTACATCCTTCCCGCCGACCCGGAAACCTCGACGCCCTACAAGTTGCTCATCGAGATCAACCAGCCGGGCGACGCCCACGGTCCCTACGACGACCAGCCGTCGCTGGTCTACGCCGTGGAGATCGACGAACTCCTGCCGCTCACCTTCCAGACCCTCGACCTCGTCGGTTATCCGAAACGCGAGGACGAGGATGGCAAGGAGGCGTGGTCGCTCTACTATGTCGATGATACTTTCGGCTCGGCCCTCGACCTCATCGACAGCGCCCTGCTGAAGATCGAGCGGGGTGAGCCATGAAACCAATCCTAACAAGGAAAATGATGAACCACAGATTGTGGGGGGGTAATCAGATTACGCAGATTGCTTGATCTCGATAAATCCGCGTAATCCCCTTAATCTGCGGTTCCAAAGTGCTGCAATCTGTTGGACGGACGACACCAACGCCATGAAACGACTCCTGCTTCTCCCCCTCCTCCTGGCCACCCTGCACGCCGAGTCGCTCTTCGACGGCAAGTCGCTCGACGGCTGGGAGATCCGCAAGGGTGAAGAGCAATGGTGGCGGGTTGAGGACGGCTGGAACTCCTATCGCATCCGCTGCGAGGGCCCACGGGTACGCCTTTGGCTGAATGGAATCCTCACCGTCGACTACGAGGAGCAGGACCCCGAGATCCCCCGCACCGGCCTGATCGCCCTCCAAACCCACTCGGGCGCTCCTTTCGAGGTCCGGTATCGCCGGATCCACATTGTGGAGCTCCCCTGAGTCGGGAGCACGCGGGTAGAGCAGCACGAGACGAATCCAAGTCTCCGGAACCAGATCACCCGATCGTCTCACGCCCCCGGGATCGATGACCGGTCCCAGTCTGCCCCGCTTTTCCAAAAGACCATTCCTTCGCCGCAGGCTTCGGCACCAAGGCCGAAGCCCGGTGGGCTCGATTCAATCCAGCTCGCTTCAATCCATTTGACCTCCCTCCCCTGTCCTGGCTAGCCTTCGGATCCGGAGTGGGGTTGAAACGATGATGCCGGCCGGTGCCACTCCCGCGGCCTGGCAATCCCGGCAACGGGCATGAATCCTCGAAACAACAACGGGGTTACGGAAACGATGGCCGCGGCAGGCCAGCGTGATGAAAACGGGGGCGGGACGCCGCCCACCGGAACTCCGGACGAACAGGCCTGTTCCCTCTGCAGCCTGAAGCGCTGTGCGGATTGCATCCGGAAGGAACTCGATCACCACATCGCCAGCGACTTCACCAACCTCACCGGGCTACGGCTTCATCTTCTGTCCTGGACTGGATTGGAGCGGTCGTGCCCCGAGGGTTCCATCCATGAAACGCCCCACGACCTCGAACGCTGTGCCGCCTGCCTCGGCCACAACTGGATGGAAGCCGGGCGGGTGAAGACGAACAGAAGAGTTTTCGGCGGAGCCTGCGGGCGGAAGAACTGCCGGATCGACCTGAGCTCCGAAGAGGGCTTCGTGCTCACCCTGGTCATCCAAGGGCCGATTCCGCCCGGTCCGGACCGCGAGAGGACGACATCCTCCGGAAAAAAATCCCCGCTCCGGATGAAGGGGCATTCCGATGACAAACCGGCCTCCGGACCTCACCCGCCCAGGCAGTCGCGGGGGGGCATGGCCTTCGGGGAAGCCGTCAAGTTGCTCGAAATCGTCGCCCACGGGTTGGAATCACGGCTTGAAGCCGAGAAACTGCGACAGGCACTGGACCATGCAAGGCGCGAAAGGGAGGCCATCCGGAAGAGCGACGTTGAGCTGCGTCATTCGTTGCGAAAACGACTTCCCGAACTGTCCGGTGAGCCTTTGGTTCCCGCGGAACTTCCCCGCCCGGCACAGTTGGTCGACCAGGTGCGGCACTACGTCCTGCAGCACTACCATCGACCAACCCTCGGCCTGGCCGACGCCGCCGCCAGCGTGCGCCGTTCGCCCTCCTACATCTCAACCGTCTTCGCCCGGGAAACGGGAATCCCCTTCCATGCCTACGTGCAGGAACTGCGGCTCGCGAAGGCCCGGAGGCTGCTGCAGGATCCCCGTCTCACGGTGGCGGAGATTGCCCAAGCCAGTGGCTACGCGAGTGCCTGCTGGTTCCGCCATGCGTTCAGGCAACATCTTGGAATGTCTCCGTCGCAGTGGCGCCAGGTCTCGCGTTGACGGCGGTATGGCGAACGACCCTGCGGGAGCCCGTCCAGCGTTCCCCGCGATCAAGAAATTGCTCCGCTGTTCGAAAAGATCCGTCCCTTGCCGGCCCGCGGGAAGGAGGGAAACTGGCGCCTGATGGCCGCGGGACATTGTCCCCGGCCCGAAACCGAACCGGCTGCCCGCCGCTCCGCCCCACGGCCTTGCTCGGCGGGCCGTCGCAGAAACGACACAAGAAAATGAAGACAACCCCCAAATCGAGTCTGCTTGGCGCGGCGACCGGTGTTTTGGCACTGGTACTCACCGCCTCGTCGGCAATCGCAGCCACTCAGGCTGAGATCGACCAGGCCATCGAAGACGGCCTGGCTTGGTTGGCCACCCAACAGAACCCCAACGGTTCCTTCGGCCCCTCTGGGCCCAATCCCCTGGCCTACACCGCGACAGCGGTGCTCGCCTTCGAGAACGAAGGCCATCTCCCCGGAGGAGGGTCGGTGTATTCGGCGCAGGTTGAAGACGGCCTCGACTACATCCTCGCGCGTGCCCGTACGATCAGCATCTCCCCCCAACCCGCCGGAGACCCGGATTCCAACGGCAATGGCATCGGGATCTGCTGGTGGGACGAGTCGGTGAATCGCGAAGTCTATGAGACCGGCATGATCATGCAGACCCTCGTGGCCAGCAGCACTCCGGACCGGCTGGTGAACACCGGACCGTTCACGGGAATGACCTATCGCGAGCTGATGCAGGACGTGGTCGACTGGGCCGCCTTCGGCCAGGTCGACAGCGGCACCGGTCGTGGCGGCTGGAGATACCACTCGCAATCCACCGACTCCGACAACTCGACCGCCCAGTGGCCGGTGCTCGGACTCGTCGCAGCGGAGCAGTGGGGCATCTGTGCCCCGGCATGGGTCAAGGACGAGCTGCAGATCTGGATCGACTACATCCAGAACGACACCAGCGGCGGCTCGGGCTACTCCGACCCGAACACCTACGTGAACTGCTCGAAGACCGGCGGACTGCTGGTCCAGATGCATTACGTGGGCGACGATGCCACGAGCAGCAGGGCACAGGCGGCGCTGGAGTTCCTCAACCAGCGGTGGAACACCGGACCAAGCGCAACCTGGTACGGAAACAAGGGACATTCCTACGCGATGTTCAGTGTCTTCAAGGGCCTTGAACTTATGGATGTTGCAACGATTCCGAACGCCCTTGCCACACCCGACACATCCGCCGGCGACTGGCATGGCGACTACTCGCAATTCCTGGTTGATCTTCAGAACGCGAACGGGTCCTGGCCGGGCTATGACTACTGGAATCCTTGGCTGAGCAGCGCGTGGTATGTGGTCATCCTGCAAGCCACGGTGTTTCCGGTCGAGGTCTCGGTCGAAGCGCCGGAGTGCTCCTGCGACACCGGTTATGAGGTCTCTGTCACCTATGCGGTGGAGCGCTTCCCGGCCGATGGAGTGCTGACCTTGTTCGAAGACGGCGGCATGGTCGCCGAGATCCCGCTCGAGGACTTCCAGGGCACGGCGACCCAGCCGTTCAGCGTTCCCGCCGACACGCCCGGCCTGCATGAATGGAAGGCGGTTCTGACGGTGACCAGCGGCGGCGGAGCCACCGCCTCGACGGAGGACTGCGTGGTCGTCAACGTCTGCGAAACACCGCAAGTCAGCGGTGTGCCGGACCAGGTGGCACCTTTCGCCGCCTTCGACCTCGACGATTACCTGTCGTATGGTGGCGTCGGCCCGGTGGTTTGGACCATCGACGGCATCCCCATGGATTGGACGGTCAGCATCGACGCCGACAACGTCGTTTCGGTCATGGCACCGGTCGGAGCATCGGATCCTGTCGACCTCACCTTCACGGCAAGCACCACGTGCTGCGCCCAGGTGACTTGCGCCACGAGCGACGAGGCGACCTTCATCCCGAACCAGCCCCCGGATTGCTCTGACGCCTTTGCCAGCAGCGACCTCCTGTGGCCACCCAACCACAAGTGGGTGGGCATCGAGGTCCTGGGTGTCATCGATCCGGACGGGGATCCGGTGACGATCACCATCGATGCAATCCGGCAGGACGAGCCGGTGGACACCACCGGTGACGGTTGTTTCTCGCCGGACGGCGACGGAATCGGCACCAGCACCGCGTGGCTTCGCTCCGAGCGCTGCGGACCCGCAAACCGGGCCGGCAACGGTCGTGTGTATCACATCTCGTTCACGGCCGATGATGGTCGGGGTGGCTTCTGCTCCGGCGAAGTGCAGGTGGGCGTGCCCCATGACAGAAAGGACGTCCCGCAGGACGACGGTGCCGCCTTCGATTCGACCGTTCCGGTCCCGTGAAGGCCCCGGAGCGGCTTCTTTCTTCGTCGAATGGAGCCTCTCCGCCTGAAACACAGTCAACAAGGGAGTCCTCGCCGGGCTCCCTTGTTTGCATCTCCCCCGGGGGGCTTGGCTCCTGCGGGAACCTGCGGCCTCCTATCACTTTCGCTGGCCAGCGTGGCCCCGGCTTGGCACAAGCGTCACGACATGCCGGGGTGGCGGAATTGGTAGACGCACCTGATTTAGGATCAGGCGCCGCAAGGTGTGCAGGTTCGAGTCCTGTCCCCGGCATCTTGAAGGGGCGTTGGGACCGCGTTTCGGGCTCGATTGTTGAAAATCCGGTGCTTGGATGACGTATTCGGGCGAACGTCACCGCCCCATCCACGATGCCCGTCCTTCGCTCCATCCCCGCATTCCTCGGCTGCTTGATCGCAGCGGGCCCGGTGGGGGCGGAGCCTTCGGCGGCGGATCTGGAGTTCTTCGAGAAGAAGGTGCGGCCTCTGCTGGCGGCCCAGTGCTACGAGTGCCACAGCGTCGACTCCAAGAAGCTGAAGGCGGACCTGCTCCTCGATTCGAGGGCCGCGATCCTCAGGGGAGGCGACAGCGGGCCGTCCATCGTCCCCGGGAAACCGGACGAAAGCCTGCTCATCGAAACGGTCCGCTACACCAATGTGAACCTGCAGATGCCTCCGAAGACCCGGCTCAGCGACGATCAGGTCGCCGATCTCGAGCGGTGGGTGGCAATGGGGGCACCTTGGCCCGACGAAGCTCCGCCCGAGCCGGGCGGCAACCGCGAATACTTCGACCTCGAAGCCCGGCGCGACAGCCACTGGTGCTGGCAGCCGGTGGCCGACGTCGAACCGCCCCCGGTAGAGGACAAGTCGTGGCCGCTGGAACCGCTCGATCATTTCATCCTCGCCGGGCTGGAGGAAGCCGGACTCAAGCCCGCGCCGGACGCCGACCGCCGGACGTGGATCCGCCGGGTGAGCTTCGACCTCCGCGGCCTGCCCCCGACACCTGAGGAAGTGAACGCCTTCCTCGATGACAATTCACCCGAGGCCTACGCCGAGGTCGTGGATGCCTATCTCACCTCCGACGACTACGGCGTGAAGTGGGGCCGCCATTGGCTGGACCTGGTGCGCTACGCGGAAAGCTACGGCCATGAGTTCGACTACGACATTCCCGAGGCATGGAAGTACCGCGACTACGTCGTGAAGGCCTTCAACGAAGACGTGCCGCACGATCGGATGATCCGCGAGGCGATCGCCGGCGACCTGCTGCCGGACCCACGGGTCGACGAGTCCACCGGGCTCAACGAGTCCATCACCGCCACCGGATTCTGGTGGCTCGGTGAGGCCACCCACGCCCCGACCGACGTCCGGGGCGACGAAGCGGTGCGGATCGACAACCAGGTCGATGTGTTCTCGAAATCCTTCCTCGGCCTGACGGTTTCCTGCGCCCGCTGCCACGACCACAAGTTCGACGCCATTTCCGACGAGGACTACTACTCGCTGACGGGCTACCTCCAGAGTTCGCGGAGGGCACTCGCCCCGCGCGACCCGGGAGGAGCGATCGCGGCCGGTGCGACTGAACTCCGGCAATTGCAGGAGCGCGCCACCGCCCTGGCCGCCGGCCCTCCCGCCCCGTCCGACCGGGCCCGCAGTCCGGAGCAACTCTGGGGCTTCGATGGATCGTCGCCGGCCGGATGGATGAGGGAGGGAGAGGCATTTCCCGAGAAGCCCACGGGCGGAGAGAAGCTCGAAGTGGCGCTGCTGCCCGCCACCACGAACCACGTGCCGGCCGGCGTCTGGCACAGCGGCCTCCATGGAGCCCCCCTTCACGGCACCCTGCGCTCGCCGACCTTCACCCTGAAGAAGCCGGAGCTGCATGTCCGGCTCGCCGCCACCGGGCGCGTCCGCGCGCGGATCGTGGTCGATGGCTACTTCATGGACGAGTTCAACGCACTCCTCTTCAATGGACTCGAACTCAAGGGCAAGGGCATCGACACCAACGGAGCGTGGCAGTGGAAACGATTCGCCGGACGCCTCCACAAGTATGTCGGGCACCGCGTCCACCTCGAATTCATCGACGAGGGCGACGGCTACATCGCGATCGACGAGATCGCCTACGCGAAGGGAGCGGAGGAAATGCCGCTGGTTCCGATCGCCGACCCGGACGCCCTCGCTCCGGTCATGGAGCAGGCGCAGGCCGTCTGGAAACGGATGCCGGCGCCGGACTACGTGCTGGCCATGACCGATGGCACGCCGGAGAACGATCGGCTGCACATCCGCGGCGGCCACCAGAACCTCGGCGAGGAACTCCCCCGCCGCTTCCTCACCGCCCTGGGTGGAGGCGCCATTCCGGAGACCGGCAGCGGCCGGCTCGAACTCGCCGAGGAAGTCACGTCACCGGAAAACCCCCTGACCGCGCGGGTGCAGGCCAACCGCATCTGGCACCACCTCACCGGACGCGGTCTCGTGCCGACGGTCGACGATTTCGGCGTGATGGGCGAGGAGCCCTCGCACCCCGAACTTCTCGACTGGCTGGCCGCCCGCTTCGTCGAATCCGGGTGGTCCAACAAACAACTGATCCGCTCCATCGTCCTCTCGCGCACCTACCGGATGTCCTGCATCCCGCATCCGGAGCTCACCGCCGGGCAGATCGCCGAAAAGGATCCGACCAACGAAAAGCTCCATGCATTCCGGGTGAAGCGTCTGACCTCCGAGTCCATCCGCGACGCGATCCTGGCGGTGTCCGGGCGCCTCGACCCGAAGCTCGGCGGTCCTCCGGTGGGCGTTCATCTCACCTCCTTCATGGAAGGCCGGGGACGCCCGAAAGCAGGGCCCCTCGACGGCGCGGGCCGGCGCAGCCTCTACACGGCGGTGCGCCGCAATTTCCTGCCGCCCTTCCACCTTGCCTTCGATTACCCCATCCCCTTCAGCACGATGGGCCGGCGCTCGAACTCGAACGTCCCCGCCCAGTCGCTGGTGCTGATGAACGACCCCTTCGTGGCGGCGGAGGCGGAACGCTGGGCGAGGCAACTGCTCACCGAACCCGACCCCGCGAAGCGCCTGACGATGGCCTACGCCACCGCCTTCTCCCGCGACCTGCAAGCGCCGGAACGGTCGATGCTCGACGAGTTCCTCGACCGCCAGGCCGGGCTGCACGGAACGAGCCGCGACGACCTCAGGGTGTGGTCCGACCTCGCCCATCTGCTTTTCAACAAAAAGGAATTCATCTTCATCCGCTGACGCCATGCATTGCCGCAATTTCATCCAGCGTCCCGTGACCCGACGCGAAGCCCTGCAGACGGGCGCCCACGGGTTCGGTGCCGTCGCTCTGGCCGCCCTGCTCGGGGACCGCGCCTTTGCCGGGCTGCCCACCGGCACCGACCCCCTGCTGCCGCGCCCGCCGCACTACCGCCCGCGGGCCCGCAACATCATCTTCCTCTACATGGACGGGGGGCCGTCGCAGATCGACACCTTCGACTACAAGCCGCTGCTCAAAAAGCATAACGGCGAGGACCCGAAGACGGCGATCGGCAAGCTTGAGCCGACCCAGTTCGACAACGTCGGCAAGGTCATGGCATCGCCGTGGGAGTTCAACCAGTATGGCGAATGCGGCCACTGGGTCAGCGACCTCTTTCCCCACGTGGCGAAGCACGCCGACAAGCTGGCGATGCTGAAGTCCTGCACCTCGAAGTTCTCCGAGCACACCGCGGCCAATTATTTCCTGCACACCGGTTCCGGCATCCAGGGCCGTCCGAGCATGGGTGCCTGGGTCGGCTACGGACTGGGCAGTCTCAACCAGAACCTTCCCGGCTTCGTCGTGCTGAATGGCGGACTGATCCCGCCGGGCGGGCTCGACAACTTCAACTCCGGCTTCCTGCCCGCGACCTATCAGGGATCGGTCTTCAAGACCCAGGGTCAGGCTGTGGCCAACATCAAGCCCGGCGAGGCCCGGCCCGAACTCCAGCGCAGCAAACTTGACGCGCTGCGTTCGCTCGACACCCACGGACTCGACTCGTATGGGCAATCCGAGGCGATCGAGTCGGCGATCCGCAACTACGAGACCGCCTACCTGATGCAGACCGCGGTGCCCGACCTGATGGATTTCGACTCGGAAACCGAAGCCACCAAGAAACTCTACGGCTTCGATGCCGGTCACAAGGGCACCAAGACCTTTGCCCGTCAGTGCCTCGTCGCGCGCCGACTGGTCGAGCGCGGCGTGCGCTTCATCGAACTCACCTGCCCCGACGGGGCGGGCGATCGTTGGGACCAGCACAACAAGCTCAAGGAAGGCCACGAGTTCAACTGCATGTCGGTGGACCAGCCGATCGCCGGCCTGCTGGAGGATCTGGAAAAGCGCGGTCTGCTGGAGGAAACGCTGGTGGTGTGGGCCGGCGAGTTCGGCCGCACGCCCTTCGCCCAGGGCGGCAACGGGCGCGACCACAACCCCTTCGGCTTCACGATGTGGATGGCCGGCGGCGGCGTGAAGGGCGGCGTGAGCTATGGCGAGACCGACGAGTGGGGCTACAAGGCCGTGCAGGACCGCATCGAGATGCACGACATCCACGCGACGATGCTCCACCTGCTGGGCATCGAGCACACCAAGAGCACCTTCCGTTTCGGCGGCCGCGACATGCGCCTGACCGACGTCCACGGGCACGTGCTGCACGACATCCTGCTGTAGCACGCCGGGTGCATGGAAGTGGTGGGAAACGGTAGGTGGCCGGGCCTGGAAGGCCCGGCATCACGAATGTCGATCCGGGCCACGGGCCTGGAAGGCCCGGCCACAGCCTGCCGCTTGCCGATCACGCCGCCTCGCTCCGCCCACCATCTTCAGTGACACCCTGGCACGCCTTTCGCCTTGAACTTATGGCATCGGGATGGCACCTCTCCGCCGGTCCACCGGACGTTTGAGGGGCATTAGCTCAGTTGGTAGAGCGCGTCGTTCGCAATGACGAGGTCAGCGGTTCGATCCCGCTATGCTCCACCACCCTCCGCTCCGGCAAGCGCAGCGCGGCCGGAGCGGAGGGTGGTGTGGCCCGGAGCTACGGGTGGCAAAACTCTCGAGGCACCAGGACCTTGAAGGATTGTCGTTCGGGTATCTTAAACATGCTTTGCAAGCGGCCCAGAAGTCGCATACTCGCGCCATGCGGAATTGCTTCTCCCTGTCCGTCGCTTTCCTTCTGGCCGTCGCGCTGGTGGGCTGTGGTGGTTTTGCGGGTCCGCATCCTTCCGGGACCGGCCCCTTCGACAGCCGCGGAAACTACGTCGAAGCCTGGGCGGACAACCCTTCCAAGTGGAATCACAAACCTGCCGAACCGGAGCCTCAGCCGGAGCCGGAACCCGAGCCACCGTTGATCGCGCAGAACACTCCGCCCTCGCAGCAGAGCGTCACGCCCCCCACTCCGCGACCGCAGCCGAAGCCAAAGCCGAAACCAAAACCGAAGCCCAAGCCGACCGTCACCTATCACACCGTTCGCAAGGGCGACACGCTGTATGGTCTGGCGAAAAAATACGGCACCACGGTCGGCAAGATCCAAAGCGCCAATGGTGTCAGTGGCTCCCTGATCCGGATCGGTCAGCGGCTCAAGATTCCGCGCTGATCTTCCTCCTCCGGACCGCCACGGCGATGAAGGCCGCGCCGGCGAGGATCATGAAGAGTGAAAGGAACTGCCCGCTCGTCAGCGGGCCCACCATCTTGGAATCCGGCTCGCGGAACTGCTCGCCGAGGATGCGGAAGACCGCGTAGCCGATGAAAAACACACCGGTCAGGACCCCATGGGGCAGATGGGGATGGCGCACGCGGAGCACCCAGAGGATCAGGAACAGCGCCAACCCCTCGCCCGCCGCCTGATAGAGTTGCGAGGGATGCCGCGGCTCAAGGAAAGGCGCGATGGCCTGGCTGATCGCCGGATGGTCCAGCTGCGCCTGCTGCATCCACTCGAAACGCAGGCCCTGGAAATACTCGGGCCGGGCGGCAACCTCCGCCGCGAGCCCCGGATCCAACGTCTCGAGTTCCGCGAGCTTGGCGTCGAAATAGCCGCCCGCCTTTTCCGCATCCTGCAGGGCGGCCTCGAGAAAGCGTCCCTCCTGCTGCGGCCGTTCCATCAGGGCCTTCGGAAATTTCATTGCCCACGCCACCCCTTCGCTGACGCGCCCGTAAAGCTCGCCGTTCTGGAAGTTCGCCAACCGGCCGAACATCAGGCCCAGCGGCGCGACCACGCACAGGCCGTCACCGAGCCCGGTCCACGAGACCTCCTTCTTCCTCGCGTAGAACCAGGTGAAGATCACCAGCCCGAGGATCCCGCCGTGGCTGGCCATGCCTCCCTCCCACACGCGGAAGATCACCAGCGGATCCTCCGTGACCCAGGACCACCCGTGCGCCCGCGGCCAGTACCACAGCATGTAGCCGAGCCGCCCTCCGATGAACACGCCGAAGATCGCCGCGGCGGCAATGAAGTCCCCGGCCGCGCCCGGGGGCAGCACCCACAGCTTCCGCTTTGCCAGATGGTTGAGCAGCAGCACCGCGACCACGAAGGCCGCCAGGTAGGAAAGGCCGTACCAGCGCAGCGCAATCGTCTCCGTGATCCGGAAGATCACCGGATTCAGATCGTGGACGTAGGTCGCGAACACGGGGGGAGGCTGCGCCTCGAAGTTCCAGGTGAGAAGTTCCAAGTGCCAAAACCAAAAATCCGCGTCCATCCCAAACCGACCGGAAAGTCTGAACCGCAGGCACTTCCTGACACATCCTTCTCCCCTCCGGCGTATCCCCTGATGCATCTGGAGTCCGTCATGAAATTTGCCTCATCCGCCGGTCGCCGACTCTGCGATTATGGAGTCATCCCGGCCGTCGCCCTCACCCTCGCCTTGCTTCTCGCCCCCTCCCTGGCGGCCCGCACCTGGACCAGTGCCGACGGCAAGCGAAACTTCGAAGGGGAGTTCCAGTCCTACGATCCGGGAAAGGGCGAGGTCACGGTCGAACTCCCCGACGGTCAATCGATCCGGATCCGCGAAGATCGCCTCCACCAGGATGATCTGACCTGGGTGAAGGCCCGGCAATCCCCTGCAGCGGAACGCCTGCCCGACGAAGTCCGGGCCAGGCAGATCCAGGACATGAAGTGGGGGATGTTCGTCTGCTGGTCCTTCAGCACCTTCTACGGCAAGGAATGGACGCCGACACTGGACAAGGATGCCTCCTTCTTCAAGGCGACCGGCTGCGACACCGACCAGTGGTGCCGCACCGCGAAGGACGCCGGCATGGGATACATCCTGTTCCTCGCCAAACACCACGACGGCTTCTGCCTGTGGGACACGGCCACCACCGAAAAGAAGGTCACCAACAGCCCGCTGGGCATCGACGTGCTGGCCGAGCTCCGCAAGTCCTGCGACAAACACGGGATCAAGCTTGCGCTGTATTTTTCCGAGGGCGACTGGAACTGGCCGGGGGCCGCCGACGGCGGAAGGAACGGCGGCCGTAATCCGGAAATGAAGAAGGCCCAGCTCGAGGAACTGCTGACACGCTACGGCCCGATCGAGTTCTGGTGGATGGATCACGCGGCCGGCACCGGCGGGCTGTCGCACGACGAAACCGTGGAATGGGTCCACAAGTTCCAGCCGAACAGTTTCGTGGGGTTCAATCACGGCGAACCCGCGGGACGCCTGTGTCTGCGCGAAAAGGGTCGCCCGGGAGAAATCGGTGACAAGAGCGCCACGCGCTACAACCAGGAGGCCGAAGGCTCCTTCAAGGGCTACCTCGTCGCCGAATTCACCTACCCCATCCTGCCGAAGCACCGTGGCGGGGCCGAGTGGTTCTACTCATTGCCCAAGCACGACGGTCTCTGCCACCCGGCTTCAAAGCTCTTTGCGGACTACCAGGGCGCCCGCAAGTTCGGGAACATCTTCTCGATCAACATCGGCCCGAACTACGAGGGCAAGCTCCGCGACATCGACGTCAAGACCCTTGCCGAGGTGGGCCGGATGATCCGCGAGGCGGAGTGAACCTTTCGGCGGCTTCCCTACAGATATCGCGTCAGACCGGCGACGGACGACTCGTCCAACCTCCTCGCCAGGGCCGCCGCCAGGGCGACCATGTGCAGGTGGTCGTTGAGGTCGATGATGGCGTTGTGCGAATGGATGTAGCGGGCCGGCACACCGAGCACGATGCAGGGCACGCCCTCGTTGGCGAGGTGGAAGCTGCCGGCATCGGTGCCGCCGCTGCGGCGCACCGTGACCTGGAAGGGGATGCACTCCTCGCGGGCGACCTGCTGCGCCAGGCGCGCGAAGGCCGGGTTCCCCAGGGCGCTGCTGTCGAAAAGCCGGATCTGCACGCCCCCGCCGAGCCTGCCCTGGCAATCGGCGCGGTTGAAGCCCGGGGTGTCGTCGGCCGGCGGACCCTCGAGCACGATGGCCACGTCGGGCTTGGCGTAGCGTGCCGCAGTGCGGGCCCCGCGCAGGCCGAGTTCCTCCTGCACGGTTCCCGCAAGAAGCAGGCGATTGCCCCTTTCCTGCCCGCCTGCCAGCAGACCGCAATGAATCGCCCCGGCCATGCCGACCCGATTGTCGAAGGCCTTGGCCATGTAGAGATCCTCCGCCGCCATCGGGGAGAAAGCACTTACCGGCGCGATCGGATCGCCCAGCGCGATGCCGAACTCCCCGGTCGCCTGCTGGCGCGACGACGCCCCGACATCGATGAACATGTTGTCGATCGAAAGCACCTGGCTTCGCTGGGCCTCTGAGAGGAAATGAGGCGGCTTGGAAGCCACCACGCCGAGCACCTTGCGACCATCCGCCGTGCGCACCTCGACGCGTTGGGACAGCAGGTTGTGCTCCCACCATCCACCCAGCGCAAGAAACTGGAGGAAGCCATCGGAGGTGATGTTCTGCACCATGAAGCCGACCTCGTCCATGTGCCCGGCGACGAGCACCCGCGGCCCCTCGCCCCCCGCATCGCAGAACACCGAGCCGTTGCCATCGGTCGAGAGCTCACCCGCATCCTTCAGCTCGTCGGCGAAGATGCCCCGGACCTCATCCTCGTGTCCCGGCACCGAGTGGGCCTCGGTGAGTTGCTTCAGCAGGGAAAGGGCCTTTTCGCGCATGCCGCGACGCTAGCGCGGAAGCCCTCCGGGCCAAGCCCAATTGGAGGTGGCGCGCCCCCGCGCCGCGACCCCAGCGGCCGGCCCAACCGTTGAGCGATGCCTTGCCCGAACGGCCGGCTCACCCGTCGCGGGCCGGGGGCGGCCCGCCTCCTAACAAAAAACCCCGGGCGACCGATGGCCACCCGGGGTTTCCCAGTTCCTTGAACAACCCGGAAATCAGAAGGTCCAGATGAGGTCCAGGGTGAAGCGCTCGTCGATGATGCCCTTCTCCCTGCTGGTGATCGGAAACTCATAGGCGAACCCCACGTCCACGCTCTCGCTAAGACGCGAGCGGAAACCCGCGGCGACGGTGACGAGGTCGCGGTTGTGGAAGGCATTCACCGCGCCGAAGTTCAGCAGGTCGTGCCCCTCGAAGGCGGCAACCACCGGCACGGCTCCGCCGGCCTGGCCGAAGAAACTCGGCCGACCATTGCCGGCATCGAGGACGTGGTGCCAGTTGAGCTCCACCAACGGAATGAACCATGGCACCACCTCGTAGCTGATGTGGCCGCTCATGAACGAGGTCGTCGCCATCTGGCCATCGAAGGGAATCTTCACCCCGGCACCACCGGCAAGCTGCAGGTCGTCGACCATCTTCAGGGCCGAGACAATCAGGTTGATCGCGCCATCGCCCTCACCCTGGAAGACGTCGTGGTTCCCGGTCGGAAACTCGATGGTCGCCGTGCCGCTCACCGCCAGTTCATTGACAGGATCGAGGATGAACGCGTACTTGAGACCGGCGGCGATGTTCGCGAATCCCGACTTGTCGGACCACAGCGGAGTCGTCTTCGGATCGATCTGCACGTAACCGTCCTTGGTCGCGACCAGTGACAGGCGCTCGGTAAAGGCGATCTCGAACTGAAGCGCGTAAACCTGAACGTTGCCACCCATCGGGATCGTGCCACCGGGAATGGAGACCTGGTTCGGCAAGCCGTGATAGATGTAGATCGGGTGGATGTTGGTGGTCGGCAGCGCGAGGTCGAACAGCGTCGGATTGGTGATCGGGCGCCGGGCGGTCTCGAAGCCGCCACGGGTGGTGGTTGCGACGGGAGCTTCCGGTGCGGTCGCGATCACACTGGCTGATGCGGTGATTGTGAGGGCTGCGGCGAGGGCGGTGATCGTTGTGATCGGCTTCATCATTCTCTGGGTGGATTATTGTACCCGGAAGGTTTCCCCGGGACACCCGCACCATCCTCCGACGCAGCTGCTAGAGGCTATGCGCAAGCCAGCCGACTTTGCGCATTTCTTGCGGAAGCCAAGCCTCCCGTTTCAGCGCTTCTTCGCCGCCTGCCACGCTGCCTCCATCTCATCGAGGGAGGCGTCCTCGAGAGACCGGCCGCGCTCCCGCAAGGCCTTCTCCATCTCGCCGAAGCGCTCCTCGAACTTGCGGTTCGCATCGGCCAGCAGCACCTCGGGATCCAGCTTGCGAAAACGGGCGAGATTCACCACCGAGAACAGGAGGTCACCGATCTCCCCGGCAGCGGCCTCGGGCGAGTCCGCCGACTCCACCTCGTCGAGTTCCTCGCGAATCTTGTCCCTCACGCCTTCCTCGTCCGGCCAGTCGAAGCCAACCTTCGCGGCCTTCTTCTGAAGCTTGGCCGCCCGCAGCAGGGCCGGCAGGCCCTTGCCGGTGCCGTGAAGGAAGGGCTCTCTCCCGGTGCCCTTCTCCGAGCGCTTGATCTCATCCCACTGCTTGAGCACCGCTTCGGCGTCGTCCGCTCCACTCGTCGCAAACACGTGGGGGTGGCGGCGGATGAGCTTCTCGCTGATTTCGCGGGCCACCTCGTCGACGTCGAAGTCACCGCGCTCCGAGGCGAGTTCGCTGTGAAAAACCACCTGCAGCAGCAGGTCGCCGAGCTCCTCGCGGAGATGCGGCATGTCGTCACGCTGGATCGCATCGACCGTCTCGTAGGCCTCCTCGATCAGGTTCGGAACCAGGCTTGCATGCGTCTGCTCCGCATCCCACGGACACCCGCCGGGTGCCCGCAGCCGATGCATGATCGCGCGCAGGCGATCCATCTGCCGCGCCTTCTCCGAGCACTCGATCATCTCACGATCGGTCATTGCTTGCGTCGACTGGCGTCCTCAAGGGTGCGGCGTTCTTCATCGGTCACGCTGTCGAGGCCGTGCTCGGAAATCTTCTGCAGGATCCGGTCGACCTCGCTCTCCTGGTCGAGATCCACGCGGGTCCGCGGGCGCAGTTTCGGCGGACCGCCACGACGGACGAAGCGGGCGTCGCGCACCACCTTGCCGCGGAATCCGGTCGGCTTGCCCAGCAGACCGGGAAAACTCATCAACAGTAGCCCCATCAAGGCCCCGCCCAGGTGACCGGCCTCGCCGCCGCTGTTCCAGAAGATGCGGGCGCTCGGGAAAACAAGTCCACCGACGATGACCAGGACGGCAAGGGCCGCCAGCGCCAGCGCGAGCTGACGCATGGTCAGGGTGATCGGCGGAATCAGCAACCTCACCTGCACCGCGGGAGCGAGCCGATAGACCGCGAAGATCAGCCCGAAGACCCCCGCCGAGGCCCCCACCAAGGGCGTCCCGGCATCGGAGTTTGGCAGCAAGCCCACCATGAGCAGCAGCGAGTAGAACACCCCCCCGGCCGCCCCACAGAGCAGGTAGTAGGCCAGGAAGCGGCGGGCGCCCCACCAGCGCTCGACGAATGGCGCAAAGAAGAAAATGCCGATCGAGTTGAACGCGAGGTGCCCGAAGTCGTTGTGGAGAAACTGGAAGGTCAGGAACTCCCAGATTCGCCCCTGCATGACCGAGGTTTCGAAAACAAAACACCCCCAGCGATTCAGGGGTCCCCACGAAAGCACGCCCCCGGGCATGCCCTCCGGTCGCTGGAAAAGATCCAGCAGGAAGATCCCGATGTTCAGGATCAGCAACCACTTGGTGACCACCGGCACCCGCGGCATGGCCGCCGGGGCGGGTCGTGCGTATTCCCGATCCTGAAAGCCCATCGCGGAGGGTCGTTACCACGCGTCCGGAGACCCCGCAAGGCCAGCCCCATCGCGCATTGATCCTCATGCTTCTACGCGGATTCTCTGATCGAACCCGCGGGACTGCGCGAATTCCTCCGAAACAGCGGCATATTCTCGGATCGAATTGCCGCCCCACGAGGCTTCGTCTGGACTCGCGCCGCAATGAGCAATCCCACCCGACACGAAGCCCTCGCCGCCTGGGTCGAGGAAATGACCGCCCTCTGCAAACCCGACAACATCCACTGGTGTGACGGTTCGCAGGAGGAATGGGACCAGCTGACGCAGGAACTCTGCGACGCCGGCACCTTCACGCGCCTCAATCCGGAAAAGCGCCCAAATTCCTTCCTCGCCCGCTCGACTCCCTCGGATGTTGCCCGCGTCGAGGACCGCACCTACATCTGCACCCGCCGCAAGGGTGCCGCCGGTGGCACCAACAACTGGGCCGATCCCAAGGAGATGAAGGCCACCCTCAAGCCGCTCTTCGACGGCTGCATGAAGGGCCGCACCCTCTACGTGATCCCCTTCTGCATGGGCCCGCTCGATTCGCCGCTCGCGAAAATCGGCGTCGAGATCACCGACAGCGCCTACGTCGTCGTCAACATGCGCATCATGACCCACATGGGCAAAAAGGTGCTCGACCAACTCGAGGCGGAAGACGCCGGTGAGATCGAGAAGAAGCGCGACGGTCACGGCTACTTCATTCCCTGCATCCACACCGTGGGAGCCCCGCTGGAGCCCGGCGACACGGACGTCCCTTGGCCCTGCAACAATGAGACGAAGTACATCTGCCACTTCCCCGAGACCCGCGAGATCTGGTCCTATGGTTCCGGCTACGGCGGCAACGCCCTGCTCGGCAAGAAGTGCCTCGCCCTGCGCATCGCCTCGAACATCGCCCGCGAACACGACTGGATGGCGGAGCACATGCTGCTCCTCGGTCTCGAGTCGCCCGAGAAAGAGAAGACCTACGTCGCCGCCGCCTTCCCGAGCGCCTGCGGCAAGACCAACCTCGCCATGCTCATCCCGCCGAAGGAATACGCGGACAAGGGCTGGAAGACGACCATCATCGGCGACGACATCGCCTGGATGTGGGGTCACGAGGACGGCAAACTGCACGCCATCAACCCCGAGACGGGATACTTCGGCGTCGCACCGGGCACCTCCTACAAGACCAACCCGATCGCGATGGACTCGATGACCGAGAACGCGATCTTCACCAACTGCGCGCTTACCGATGACGGCGACGTGTGGTGGGAAGGCATGGACGGCGACCCGCCGGCCCACGCGATCGACTGGAAAGGCAAGGACTGGACGCCCGACAGCGATGAACTCGCCGCCCACCCGAACGCGCGCTTCACCGCCCCGGCCGAGCAGTGCCCGACGATCGACCCCGACTGGCAGAATCCCGACGGCGTGCCGATCTCGGCCATCATCTTCGGCGGCCGCCGGCCGACGACGATGCCGCTGGTCTATCAGGCCTTCAACTGGTCGCACGGTGTGTATGTCGGTGCCACCATGGGCTCGGAAGTCACCGCCGCCGCGATCGGCCTCAAGGCCGGCGTCCGCCGCGACCCGATGGCCATGCTGCCCTTCTGCGGCTACAACATGGCCGAATACTTCCACCACTGGCTCGACATGCGCGACAAGATCAAGGACCTGCCCCGCTTCTTCCACGTGAACTGGTTCCGCCTCGACGAGGACGGCAAGTTCCTGTGGCCGGGCTTCGGCCAGAACATGCGGGTGCTCGAGTGGATCGTGAACCGCTGCAAGGGCCAGGTCGCCGGCCACGAGACCCCGATCGGCTGGACGCCGCACATCGAGGACTTCAACCTGGAGGGCCTCGAAGGCTTCACCGAAGAGCAGTTCGACAAGTGCATGGCCTACAACCCCGAGGAATGGGCCGCCGAACTCGTCGACCAGGGCAACCTGTTCCTCAAGCTCTACGACCTGATGCCGAAGGAACTCGTGTTCCAACAGCAGCTGCTGGCCGCCCGCCTGAGCTGATCCGGCGTCTCCCGAATTCCAAGCCCGCTCCGGTCGATCCGGAGCGGGCTTTTTTCATCGCAGGTGGTGCAACGCTCCGCTTTGCGAGCCGATCGGCGAAACTCCTGATTCGGCGGACCCCTCATGCCCGGAAGCAGGCTGGACGCCCCGTCCATTCCGATCCAAAACGGCGTCGCCAAAGAAAATCCATCCCGCTCCCGTCGATGCCATCCATGCCCATGAAAGCCGCTCTTCCCCATCTGCTCGCCGCTTTGCTGGCTCTCCCCGCTGCGGTCACCGCCGCCGACAAGCCCAACGTCGTGCTGATCTATGGCGACGACGTCGGCTGGGGCGACATCGGCGTCCAGGGCTCGGTAAAGAACCCGACCCCCCATCTCGACAAGCTCGCCGGACAGAGCCTGCGCTTCACCGACGGCCACTGTACCGCCGCCACCTGCACGCCCTCGCGCTTCTCGATGCTCACCGGCATCCACGGCTTCCGCCACAACATCCGCATCCTCGCGCCCAACGCCCCGCTGACCATTCCGATCGACGCCCTCACGCTGCCCGATGTCTTCAAGAAGGCCGGCTACCAGACCGCCATCGTCGGCAAGTGGCACCTGGGACTCGGGAAAAAGGGCGAACCGGTGGACTGGAACGGCGAGGTCAAACCCGGCCCGCTCGAGCTCGGCTTCGACCATTCCTTCCTGCTCCCCTCGACCAACGACCGCGTGCCCTGCGTCTATCTGCTCAACCACCGCGTCCTCAACCTCGACCCCGCCGATCCGCTCTTTGTCGGCGCGAAGAAGCCGGATGTCGACTGCACCGTCTACCCCGATGGACGGAAGAACCCGGAGGCGATGACCTACTACCGCAACACCCACGGCCACAATCACTCGGTGATCAACGGCATCGGCCGCATCGGCACCCAGTGGGGCGGCAAGTCGGCTCTGTGGGACGATGAAACCATGACCGACACCTTCGTCGAAAAATCGAAGGAGTGGATCGAGAATCGCGACAAGGAGAAGCCCTTCTTCCTCTTCTACTCGGCGCAGGACATCCACGTCCCGCGGGCCCCGCACCCGCGCTTCCACGGCAAGAGCCAGACCGGCTTCCGTGGCGACGCGATGGTCCACTTCGACTGGGCCGTGGGTGAGTTGATGGAGGTGCTCGAAGAGCAGGGCGTCGCCGACAACACCATCGTCATCTTCTCCAGCGACAACGGTCCGGTCTATGACGACGGCTACGACGACGGCACGGTCGTCAAGACTTCGACCCAGGAAGTGGATCAGGGTCACGACGGCTCCGGCCCCTACCGCGGCGGCAAGTATCAGATCTACGAAGGCGGCACCCGCGTCCCCTTCCTCGTCCGCTGGCCGGCACGCATCGAGCCCGGCGTCTCCGAGGCACTGGTCAGCCAGATCGACTTCCTCGCCTCCTTCGCCTCCCTGTTCGAACAGGAGATCCCCGAAGGTGAGGCCATCGACAGCCGCAACACCCTGCCCGCCTTCCTCGGGGACGATGACAAGGGCCTGCCCTACATGGTCGAGGAAGCCAAGACCCTCGCCCTGCGCGAAGGCCCGTGGAAGTTCATCCTCGCCGGCAAGCCGGAAAAGGATGAACTCTACCATCTAACCGAGGACATCGGCGAAACCACCAACGTCGCCGCCAAACACCCCGATCGCGCCACCGCCATGCGGAAGAAGCTGATCGCCATCCGCGAGGCCAAGGGCGGCATCCGCTCGCTGGACTGAGCGAGTGAAGGACCGCGTGAACCCACTCGCGCATCATCCGGTCCGGCCGATGCGCGAGCGGGCGGATGCCACGAACCGTGACCGGGGCTTCCAGCCCCGTCGGCAATCCCATGTCGAAGTCGGCGATGGGCCTGGAAGGCCCGGCCACAATGCGCCCGACAAGCCCCATCAGTCACACCTCCCCCCCGCATTGACCCGCCGACCCAGTCCGGCCATCCTAACACCATGCCCGCTCCGGATGCCGTCAAGCGACTGGTCGAGAATTTCGAAAACAACCGCGAGCACTACCGCTCGGCGGCCTACAATGAAACGCAGCTCCGACGGCAGTTTCTCGATCCCTTCTGGGAGGCCCTCGGCTGGGATGTCAACAACCGCGAAGGCAACGCCCCGGCCTACACCGACGTCATCCACGAAGCCTCGATCAAGATCCGCGGCGGCACCCGGGCGCCCGACTACGCATTCTCGATCAACGGCGGTCTCAACCCCTCGGCCTGGAAGTTCTTCGTCGAGGCCAAGGCCCCCTGCGTGAACCTCAAGGACCACCCCGACCCCGCGCTCCAGGTTCGCCGCTACGGCTGGTCGGCGAAGCTCGCCCTCTCGGTGCTCTCCGACTTCGAGGAATTCGCCGCCTACGACTGCCGGATCCGGCCGCGCCCCGGGGACAAGGCCGCCACCGCCCGCACCCTCTATTTCACCTACGATCAGTACGAGGACCGTTGGGAGGAAATCGCCGACATCTTCTCCCGGGAAGCCGTGCGCAAGGGCTCCTTCGACCGCTATGCCGAAGGCTCGAAGAAGAAGCGCGGCACCGCCGAGGTCGACGATGCCTTCCTCGCCGAGATCGAACGCTGGCGTGAGCTGCTCGCGCGCAATTTCGCCCTGCGCAACCCCGACCTCTCGGTCCTCGACCTCAATTTCGCCGTCCAGAAGACCATCGACCGCCTGATCTTCCTGCGCATCTGCGAGGACCGCGGTACCGAGGACTACGGACGACTGCTCACCCTCGCCAACGGCGCCAACACCTACCCCCGGCTGCTCGAACACTTCCGCCGCGCCGACGACCGCTACAATTCCGGCCTCTTCCACTTCCGCGACGAAAGCGGCCGCCCCGGCGCACCCGACCAGCTCACGCCCGACCTCCGGCTCGATGACAAGGCCCTCAAGGATATCCTCAAAAATCTCTACTACCCGGAGTCGCCCTACGAGTTCTCCGTCCTGCCCGCCGACATCCTCGGCCAGGTCTATGAGCAGTTTCTCGGCAAGACCATCCGCCTGACCCCCGCCCACCAGGCCAAGATCGAGGAAAAGCCCGAAGTCCGGAAGGCCGGCGGGGTCTATTACACGCCGAAATACATCGTCGATTACATCGTGGAAAACACCCTGGGCCGTCTGCTGAATGGCCCCAACCCGGAAAAGCCGAAACCCATCCCCGTCTCGCAGGCCGAGAAGCTCAAGGTCCTCGACCCCGCCTGCGGCTCCGGCTCCTTCCTCATCGTCGCCTACCAATTCCTGCTCGACTGGCACCTCGACCAGTACACGCTCGGCCCCGAGCGCAAGCCCGACGTGGCCAAGATCAAGCGCCACGCCGGCGGCAAACACCCCCGGATCTACCAGGCCAAGGGCGGGGAATGGAGACTCACCACCGCCGAGAAGAAGCGCATCCTCCTCAACAACATCCACGGTGTCGACATCGACTCGCAGGCCGTCGAGGTCACCAAGCTCTCACTGCTGCTCAAGGTGCTCGAAGGCGAGACCGAGCAGGTCGTCCAGCGCGACTTCCTCAAGGAGCGCCAGCGCATCCTTCCCGACCTCGGCCACAACATCCGCTGCGGCAACTCGCTGATTGGCCCCGACTTCTACGACCAACCGGATCTGCCGGAACTGGATGACGAAACAAGATACCGGATCAACGTGTTCGATTGGGAGACGGCGTTCCCCGAGGTATTTGAGCAGGGCGGCTTCGACTGCGTGATTGGGAATCCGCCGTATCTGAGCATCGATGATGTCTGGGGAAACAAAGATCCAAAGCTTCGCTATCTGAAGCATGGCTTCCCTGAGGTCTACAACGACAAGACTGATCTACTCTTCTACTTTCTAGCGCTCGCCCTTCGGGTTTCGTCCGGAACCTGCGGCATGATCGTTTCCAGAGCATTTCTCGAAGCATTCAAAGCGGATAAACTTCGCCGACAACTCACGAATTCCTCACGGATTCGCGAGATCATCGATTTCCGTGACTTCATGGTCTTTGAGGGGGTCGGAATCGCCACGGCCATCATCGTTACTGACCAGCCATCTGCGGGTAATACTGACGCTTTTCACTTTCAAGCTACGGGGAAGCTCCCCGACTTGCGCAATAAGCGAGGGCCTGATTTCAAGCACTACTCACGGGACCTGAATGCGCTCGGAAGCAAGCCTTGGATCTTCGGGTCGACGGAGACCTTGGAGCTGTACCGAAAGGTCGACTCAAATGGACAAGTCCTCGGTGAGATCTGCCACATTGGTCAAGGCATGCAAACCGGTGCCAATTCCGTTTTCGGCAAACTATCGGGCTCAGAGATCGAAGAATTCTCCGTTCCGGAATCTCTTTTCTTCTCGCGCGCAACCAACTCCGACATTCAGCGATTCAGCATAAGGAATCGCGGCGAGAAGACCCTCTACCTTGAGGAGATTCGGAGCTTCGATGACTTACCGAAGAGCTTGCAGAACTATCTCACGTCGAACTCAGAGAAGCTAAGAGGGCGAGCTGCGTTCCGCCGCGGCAATTGCGACTGGTGGAGGTTCACTTGGCCGTTACACCGGGAACACTACAGCAAGCGTCGCATCCTCTGCCCCTACCTCGCTACTCATAACAGGTTCGGACTCGATGCACACAAGGAGTATCTCGGACTCACGGATACGACCGTCATATTTGAACCCGAGCCAGGAGGCGAAGACCTGCTGTACCTTCTCGGGCTACTGAACTCGAAACTTCTTACCGTGCGGTTCCGCGGAATTGGTAAGCTCAAAGGAGGAGGAATTTACGAATACTTCGAAAACACTGTGAGCAAGCTGCCAATTCGGCGCATCGACTTCACCAACCCCGCCGACGTCGAGGTCCACGACAAGATGGTCTCCTTGGTCGAGCGCATGCTCAAGCTGCACGAAGACAAGGCGTCGGAGAAGAACCCGGAGAGCCTGCGTCGGCTGGAGGAGGACATCGCGATCACCGACCGCCGCATCGACCGGCTCGTTTACGAACTCTACGGCCTCACCGCCGACGAGATCGCGTTGGTGGAAGGTGCCAAGGCATGACCACCAAAGCATCAGCCACCTACCAGATTCCCAGGGGTGTCTACCCTGCAACCCCGACCGAGTTGGAAGACCTCGCAGGTCGGATCTCCACCATCGAGGGTTTCTTCATCCATCTTCGGTTCAGAAACGGCTTTAATGCTTCATCCCCAGACCCATCCTCTTACGCTTTCGAGCGTGCGGCCAGTGGCAAGATGACCGTGAAGCGATGGCTCGAAGTCCGGCTGGGGGACTGCTACCCGCAGCTCGATGGCATGGTGGTCGACCAGTCAGGGAACATCCTTCCAAATGACGCGCTCGTTGCCGAAGCGCGTGGCGCCTGCGAGACGCGGAGCGACCTGGTTCTAAGGTTCACCGCGACCGTGACCAGCAAGCAAAGCGAGACCCAGGAACAACGGCTTCGCGAACTGGCAAAAATGCTGGTCGAGTTGCCTTGCATTCATCGGTCCGAAGTATCCCGTCCACGAATCCTTCCCGGATGGCACCGCCGTCTGAGACTGGTGGCTCTTACCCGTCCGCTGACTCTCCGCTACTACGAGGTCGAAATCGTCGCCGACATTCTGAATCAGCTTGCGAAGAGCCGGGCCTTTGAATCCGAGATCGATCGGGACTGGAACGATCCTCCAAACATCTCCGCCTTCCACTCAACCGATCTGAACCGTCTCGCGGAATTTCTTTAGGACTTCCGAACCAAATCAATGAGCCTACCATGCCGGCCGCCCAAGAAGGACTCACAAGCCCCTTGACGCCTTAACCCACGGGTTAATATTCCTCATGCAGCTCCGACGCCTGCCGTTCCCCGCTGAAGACTCCGAAGAACCGCGCTGCCGGATCTTCGCGCTCGGGGAGGACGGCAAGTGGCCGGTCGCCGATTTCCTCGCCCAAGCCGCCGAAGACCATGTCGACGATTTTTCCAAGCTCACCGCCCTGCTCATCCGGAGCGCCGAGCACGGACTACCCTCGAACAAGCAGAAGGTCCGCCAGCTCAAAGGCTGCGGCGGGCTCAAGGAATTCAAAGCCGGATGCCTGCGGCTCTTCTTTTTCCACGACAAGGGGCGGCTCGTCATCTGCACCCACGGCATCGTGAAAAAGTCGCAGCAAACCCCGCAAAAGGACCTCAAGACCGCCACCCGGCGGATGAAGGCTTACAAGGCCGCCAGCAAACGCAACCAAGTCACCATCATCGAACCATGAGCGACCCCTTCAAGAAACTTGCCAGGGCCTTCGAGAAGGCCCGCGACAGCCACACCTACCGGGTGGAGGCGGTGTCCCTCGAATTCACCGAGTCCCTGCTGGACCGGATGAAGGAGCAAGGCGTGAACCGTACCGAGCTCGCCCGCCGCCTCGGCACCAGCCTCGCCTACGTGTCGAAGGTGCTGAACCAGCCCGGCAACCTGACCGTGGACAGCCTGGTCAAGATCTCCGACGCGGTGGGCTGCGACCTCCGCGCCCACCTCCTGCCCCGCGAATGCGAGGGAATGTGGATCAACGTGCAGAAGAAACGGACCACCAAGCCCGACGCCAAGTCTGACCCCGAGACCCTCGCCGCCGATTCCAATGAATTCGCCCTTGCAGCTTGAGCGGAGCCGACTCGTCGCGATCACGGTCAAGGAAACCGGCCGCGAGGAAACATCCAAGCCCGATGTCGTCACCGCGACGACCACCCTTCTCACCCGCGAGGACGATCCAAGGGCGTGGCGCGTACAATTGAAGGTCAAGTTCGGCGGGAACGAGAAAGAGCCGACGGCTTCCGTGTGCGGTGAGGTGGAGATCGAGGGGGACTTTCGCGTGCGCAATGAATACCCGGAAGAAGCGATCCCGCGCCTCGTCGGCGTCAATGGTGCGAGCATCCTGTTTGGAAGCGTCCGCGAACTGATCGCGGGCCTTTCCGGCAGGATGGAGTCGGGCGTTTACCTCCTCCCGAGTGTTTCCTTCTACGAGCCGAAGAAGAAGGCCGCAAAATCCACCACCCCACGAAAGAACCCGAGCCGCTGAATCTCGGTTTCGCTATCTGCCCAAAAGAGGCTGAATATTCCAAACCTGGGTGAAGCCAGAAAACGGAAGCACTCCTTCGGGCCTACATCGGAGCCCACGCAGCGCGTGGACCTTCGGCTCGTCGGAGTGCTGGCAAAGAGGACCACAAGCCGAACTGCGATGTCAATTCGCCGAGTAACCCATCGACCCCCGGTTCAAGGCCGTGCTTTTCGCTCACTCGATTGATCCGGTCGTCACCGGAATCCGGTCGGCCATTCGACGCTTGAGCTGCGCGGCGTGAAGGTCGGAGGGCACCAGCAGGGACGGTTCAATCATCTCGTGCCAGCGACCGTCGATGTCGGTCACTCCCGGGCCTTTTCCGCGGACTCCGACGAGGTTCATCGAGTCGGGCCCGAAACCATCGGGCGGCCAGGCGATCGGACGCTTCGATTCGATCGCCCAGAACGTTGTCCGAGCGCCGCTGTGGCGGCCAAGTGCGGCACCCCCGCCACAGCGCCAGACCGACTTCCCCTCGCCGACATCGATTCGGCAGAACAGGTTGTCGTGCGGCGCCCGCTTGTGGTGGTCGAAGGAAAGGTCGGGCCCGCGCCCGTTCTTGATCACGTTTCCGGATCCGAGACTCGTCACGGTGATGTCGTGGATGAAGCGGGTCTTGAAAATGAAGTTCTCGACCAGGCAATCCCTGCCGACCGTGATCCCGTGGTGGCCGGTGCATCCTTTCTCCGGTTCGCGCACCGAGTCGAGCAGCACGCCCTTCATGCTGCAGTTCACCCCGCTCAGATAGACACCCGAGTCACTGTTGGAGATCCGCACGTTGCGGACCCAGCAGTTCGCGACCCCGTTCATCGCGATGCCGTTCATCCCCCGCTCGGTGAAATGCCCGGCGTAGGGTTTGGATGGAAACTCGATCGCCAGATCCTCGATCCCCACCTCCTCGACCGACGGCTCGAAGCCGTGCAGCGCCGGTGTCCAGTCCATCCGCACATCGATCTGCAGGGGCCGGTCGAGTTCGATCAAATCGCCGTCGATCGTCGCGATCCGGGCCACCATCTCCGGCTCCACCGGCGAGGTGATCTTCGAAACGTCTCCGGAATCCCCGGAGTAAAGGTGCGACAGCAGGGACTTGCCCTCGTCATCCTGCTGGCGGATGACCACCCGCATCCCGGCTTCGAGTCCGGAGGTGTCGCCCACCTCGAGAATCCGCCCGCCCCTCTCCGCCGGCCGGACGATCTTCGCGACGCGGGGCCGGTCGATCTTCCCCTTCACCCACAGGAAACCACCCGACCACGAGTAGTTCGACGTCGGCCTGCCGCTTGTCGTCGCACCCATGTTCGGACGGACGTCCTCAAGCTCGGTATCGACGAGGAGAATCGTCCGGCGCGGTCCGGCGCCACGCAGCACGATCCCCGGCTTCTCGATCCAAAGGATGTCACGGATGAGGAACCGGCCGGGCGGGACCAAGATTGCTCCCTCCTCCACTTCGGCGATCGCCTGGCGGAACGCCTCGGTGCAGTCGGTGACCCCGTCCCCCACGGCTCCGAAATCCGTCACATCGGCGACCGCCTCGACCTCGGGAAGGCCCTTCTCGCCGAAATGGTAGCCGGCGAAGGAAAAGTCCGGCAGGCGCCCGGCCGGGTCCCACGCCTCGCCCCCCTCGCCCCAAAGCGAGGAAGGATCCCTGGCCTCCAACCCACTGACGAGGAGGAAGATGGCCATCAGCCGAAGCGCCGCACTCACGCCCACTCAACGGTCACCGGCCCTCCGGGCTTTCAGCGATTCGCCGAGCGAGAGTCTGGTGAACGGGTTGCGTCCCGGGCGGTCTTGCCACAAAACGACCCTCAACCTTCCGGCCGCCCATGCCACGTTGCGCCTTCCTCACCCTCGCCGATCCCACCGGCTTCTTCATTTACGACCACCTCGCCATCCCGCCGCTCGAAGCGCTGGGTTGGTCGGTCGAGACGCTTCCGTGGACCGCCGAAGACGTCGATTGGGGAAACTTCGACGCGGTGGTGATCCGCTCGACCTGGGACTACCAACTCCGGCCCGACGCCTTCCTGAGCCGGCTCGCCGAGATCGAGCGAGCCGGCGCCCGGGTCCTCAATCCCATCGAGACCTGTCGCTGGAACCTTGAAAAGACCTACCTTCGCGAACTTGAAGCACGCGGTGTGACGATCATCCCCTCACTCTGGCCCGACCACCTCGACCCGGCCGTGCTTCTCGAGTCCTTTGATCACTTTCGCACCGAACGCCTCGTCGCCAAACCGCTGGTCGGCGCCAACGCCGACGGGATCTCGATCATCTGCCGCTATCAGCCCGACACCTGGCCGCTGGCCACTTTCTCAGGACAGCCGTTGATCGTGCAGCCATTCATCGAGTCGATCGAGGGAGAGGGTGAGCACTCCCTCTTCTACTTCGACTCGGAATACAGCCACGCCATCGTCAAGACTCCGAAGGCCGGCGACTTCCGCGTCCAGGAGGAACACGGTGGCCTCATCCGGGCCGTCCACCCGGAGGACGACCTGTTGGCCGCCGGCGCGCGCACCCTCGACGCCATCGACGAGCGCCTGCTCTACGCCCGCGTCGACCTCGTGCGCCTCCCCGACGGATCACCCGCAGTCATCGAGGTCGAACTGATCGAACCCTCGCTCTACTTTCCCTACGATCCCGAATCGCCCGCCCGCTTCGCCCGCGCCCTGGATCGGATGATGAAAGACCCGTCCACCGGACAACAGTAGTTGGCAACCGGACCATGGGCTCCAGCCCGCACCACGATCCCATGAAGCGAGCCCTCGTCATCGGCCTGACCCTCCTCGGCCTCCTCCTCTGCGGGGGTGTCCTCTACTTCAAAGGCAAGCGTTACGAGGTCACGATCACCCAGAACCAGATCGACGCCGCCCTGGCCGAGCGCTTCCCCGCTTCGAAGACCTATCTGTTCGTGTTCACCCTCGATTTCACCAATCCCGAGGTCACGCTGCTTGCCGACGAGGATCGCATCCGCGTCGGCCTGGATGTCATGCTCAACCTCCGTCTTGAAGACGAACCGCGGAACCTGCAGGGCGGTGCCACGCTGACCACCGCACTCCGCTATGACCCCTCCCGACAGGAGTTCTTCCTGGATGACGCCAGGTTCGAACGACTCGAAATCGAGGGCATCCCGGCGAAATGGGAGGCGCAGGTGAACGAGGCCGCCTCAGTCGCGGCGCGAGAATTTCTTGAGTCCCGGCCGGTTTACCGACTCGAGGCACGGAACGCGAAGACCGCTGCCGCCAAACTGCTGCTCAAGGGCCTCGATGTGGTCGAACAGGAAGTCCGAGTCACACTCGGACTCTGACCCCACGGGCCGTGCCGCCGACCCTTTGGCCCTTGGAACTTCCCACCTGGAACTTCACGCTCGAAGGCATGAAGGCATTCTTCGCCATTCTCGCCGCCGCCACGCTTTCACTCGGCGCCGCTCCCCCGAACATCGTCATCCTCTACGCCGACGACCTCGGCTACGGCGACCTCGGCTGCTACAACCCGAAGTCGAAGATTCCGACCCCGCACCTCGACAAGCTGGCCGCCACCGGGCTGCGCTTCACCGACGGCCACTCCTCCTCGGGGATCTGCACGCCCTCGCGCTACGCGCTGCTCACCGGCCGCCACCACTGGCGCGACTTCCACGGCATCGTCCAGGCGCTCGGTTCCTCGGTCTTCAAGGACGATCAGCTCACCCTGCCGGAAATGCTGCAGCAGAAGGGCTACACCACCGCCTGCATCGGCAAGTGGCACCTCGGCTGGGACTGGGACGCGATCCGCAGGCCGGGCACCCCGCCGAAGTCGATCCAGCCCGGCGACTTCGACTGGTCGAAGCCGGTGCCCGACGGCCCGCTCGCCCACGGCTTCGACCACTACTTCGGCGACACCGTGATCAATTTCCCACCCTATGCCTGGATCGAGGATGACAAGCTGGTCCGGGCCCCCGACAGCGTGATCACGGGGAAGTTCGAAGAGCCGACCAAGGAGGGAAATTGGGAAGCCCGCCCAGGTCCGGCGCTCTCCGACTGGGACTTCTATCAGGTGCTGCCGACCCTGACCGGGAAGAGCGTCGAGTGGGTCCGGTCGCGCCAGGGCAAGGACCAGCCCTTCTTCCTCTACGTCCCCTTCCCTTCTCCCCACGCGCCGATCATCCCCAACGACGAGTTCGACGGGAAATCCGATGCCGGGCCCTATGGGGACTTCGTTTACCAGACCGACCACGCCTGCGGCGAAATCCTCAAGGCACTGGAGGAAAGCGGCCATGCCGGCAACACCATCGTGGTCTTCACCGCCGACAATGGACCCGAGGCCTACGCCTACGCCCGCGACGAGAAATACGACCACTGGTCATCCACCCCGCTGCGCGGCCTCAAGCGCGACATCTACGAAGGTGGCCATCACGTCCCCTTCCTCATCCGCTGGCCGGGCCTGACCGAGCCCGGCTCCGTGTCAGGCGCCCTCATTTCACAGGTCGACCTGATGGCCACCCTGGCCGCCGCGCTTGGCGGCGAAATTCCCGACGGCCAGGCCATCGATTCCTTCAACTTCCTGCCCTACCTCAAGGGTGAAACGGATGCAGGACCGCGCACGCGGATGGTGCACAACACCAAGAAGGACCACTATGCCTTCCGCGACGGCGACTGGCTGCTGATCGACGCCAAGACCGGCTACCTCCGTCCCGCGCCCAAGGCCTGGAACGAGAAGCACGGGCAACCCGCCGACGACGGCACGCCCGCCGAACTCTACAACCTGAAGGAAGACATCGGGCAACGCCACAACCTGGCCAAGAAGCACCCCGAGCGGGTCGAGGCCATGCAGGCGATGCTCCGGAAAGTGCGCGAGGGCCGGTATCCCGGGTTGTGAGGAACGCGGGACGCCATCCCCGGGATGAGGGAGAGCGGGACGCGGTCCTTTCCCGCGATTCGATGCACAACTTTCCGCCATCGGTGACGTTTCACCCTGTACCATGAAAACGAAATCCATCCTCATCGGCCTGACCCTTCTGGCCTCACTCGCCACCCCTGCCTGGTGCCAGGATCGCCCCGAGCGGGAACCCCGGCGCGCCCCCGAAGCCGAGCGCACCCGGGATGTTGCGTCGACCCAGTGGCGCATCGGCGTGATGGTCGAATCGCTCGACGGCCTCCTGCGCAAGCACCTTCAACTTCCCGAGGACACGGGAGTGATCGCCGATCGCGTGGTCGAGGGAAGCCCCGCCGCCAGGGCCGGACTCAAGAACGGCGACATCATTCTCAGCGCCGGCAAGAGGCCGGTCGGCGACCTCGACTCCCTGCGGGGAGCGGTCGCGGCCAGCGCCCGGAGCGGCAAGCCGCTTGTCCTCTGGGTCCTCCAGGAAGGCAAGAAGCAGGAAATCCGCATCGATCCCCCGGTGCGCCCCGGTAACCGCGACCGGCAGCAACCCGGAGCCGACCGCAAGACCGACAAGAAGCCCGAAGCCCGGAGCGGCGACCCGGGCGCCGAGCGCATGGCCCGCGCCCTGCGCGAAATGCGCGCCCAGCTCGAGAAACAGGGCCAGGCCATCGAACGGCTCGAGAAGCGCATGGATGAAATGAGCCGCCAGCGCCGGCGCGATTGAACCTCACCTTGGATCCGCCTGCCCGCCGCGGACGAGCTCACGGCCTTCCGCGGCGGCAGTCGGTGCCCGCTTCCCGATCCGCGCCCCGGGGCATCGATCCCCGAGGGCGACCTCTCGATCACTTCCGTTGGCGCACCGGAGTAGATCGACTGCTGCCGATCTTTCTCGCCACAATGGCACCCACCGTGGAAGTTGGCCCGCCATCCGCTGTGAGGATGGCCTGCTCCCGATGGAAGTCATCCTCAGCCCCCGCTTCGTGCTCACCGCCCGAGACCAGACCGTCTATCTCGTCGACCGGAGCTCCGGGGCGAAGATCTGGCCGGAGGATGTCATCCAGCCCTACCCCAACTGGGGCTTCGGTCCTGCATCCGAACATGTCGAAAGGATGGCCCGTTCCGCGATGCTGAAGCCCGACCAGAGAACCCTGGTCGAACAATTTTGCGACGACCACCGATCCAGAAACGCCGGGTCTCCCCGCTCCAATCCCCCGGCCCCGCCACGGATCCGGAGGATCGATTCGTAATCGGAATTCCAACCGAGTATCCTTGCCTCCGGCTGCCAACGCTCCCTTGATTGCGGCATGCCTTGGAAACCCCTCCTCTACCATCCCCTCGCCTGCGCGCGATGGCCGGTGTGGTGGGAGTTGCAGTGGCGATACGCACCGCTGTCCGTGCGTGCCTGGCCGACCTTCGTCGCCACGTCGGCAGCGAGCTTCGCATCGCGCTCCGGGCACGAGAAGGAAATGGAACGACTGCGCGAGGCGGTGCGTCCGGATCCACCCATCTTCATCGTCGGCCATTGGCGCAGCGGCACCACGCTGCTCCACAATCTCCTGCACCGCAGCGGACGGTTCGCCACGCTGCGCACCGCCGATGCGATCAATCCATTGGGCGACAATCCTCCCGACGGCATGGTGGCCGGCGGAATGAAGAGCTCGGACCGCGGCTTCGACCGGATGGTCGTGGGCCCCGAGGAACCCCAGGAGGAGGAAATGGCCCTCGCCGCCCTCTGCCTGACTTCCGTCTTCCATCTCGTCTATTTCCCGCGGAATGCCGCCGAGATCTTCCGTCGCGCCGTGCTGTTCGAAGGCATGGAGCCCGGCGAACTCGAAGCCTTCGCAAAAGCTTACAAACTGGTTGCCGCAAAGACCCGCTTGGTCGATGGAACCGACCGGACCATCCTGTTCAAGAATCCGGCGAGCACCGCACGACTCGACTTCCTGAGCGAAGTCTTCCCCGGTGCCCGCTTCATCCACATCGTCCGCCACCCGAAGGCCGTCTATCACTCCACCGCCGCCCTGATCGACGGACTCACGGAAAGGTTCGCGCTCCAGTCGCCGAAGAACCTCGAAAGGGATCACCGCCGCATCGAGCACTACCGGTCGATGATGAAGGCGCACCTCGAGCAACGCGCCCGCCTCGCGCCCTGTCGCTACACGGAAATCCGCTACGAAGAGCTCGTCGCCGACCCGGTGACCGGCGTGGAAAAGGTCCTCGGTGGCATCGGCGAGTCGTTGGAAGCCGGCGAACGCACGCAACTGTTCGAATACGTCGAATCGCTTGCCGACTACAAACCCAACCGTCACCCCGACGACCCGGAGACCGACCGAATGCTGAAGCGGGAACTCGGATTCGCCTACGAGACCTGGGGATACGATTGACCCCGCCCCTTGCACCCGCCCCCGGAGCCGCGGTAGCCTCGCAGCGTGACGCCTGACGATCTCACCCTGCTCGGCCATTCCGAGACCCGGCTCCCCGCATCCCCGGACGAGGCGAAACTCGAAACCTTCGGGAATTGCCGGCCCGGCCGCCGCTTCTGGATCACGCTCGACTGCCCGGAGTTCTCCTCGCTTTGCCCGGTGACCGGACAACCGGACACCGCCCACGTGGTGATCCGCTACATCCCGGCCGCCCGCTGCGTCGAGACCAAGTCGCTCAAGTTCTACCTCGGCTCGTTCCGCAACCTGCCGGCCTTCAACGAGGAAATCGTCAACCGCATCCTCGACGACCTGGTCGCGGCGCTCGACCCGACTGAATTGACGGTCAGCGGTTCGTTCGGTGCCCGCGGCGGCATCCAGCTCACCTGCGAGGCCCGGCACCCGGAACCCGAAAGTTCCAAGTGAGAAGTTCCAAGTTCCAAGCCAAGACCCCGCCGAAACGCCGATGAGATCGGTCGTCCTGCTCAGCGGCGGCATGGATTCCGTCACCGCCTTCCACCACGCCCTTGGCGGGCACGAGGTGCTGGCGGCGCTTAGCTTCGACTACGGATCGAAACACAACGCCCGCGAGATCCCCTTCGCAAAACTGCATGCGGAACGGGCGGGGGTGCCGCACCACACCATCCCGCTCGATTTCATCAACGAGCACTTCGCCTCGGACCTGCTGCGCAGTGGCGGGGCGATCCCCGACGGCCACTACGCCGAGGACAACATGAAGCGGACGGTCGTCCCCTTCCGGAATGCGATCATGCTCTCCATCGCCTGCGGCTTCGCCGAAAGCGCGGGGGCCGGGGCCCTGGTGATCGCCGCCCACTCGGGCGATCACGCCATCTACCCGGACTGCCGCGAACCCTTCATGCAGGCCATGGCGGCGGCGATGAAGCACGGCACCTACGAGCAAGTCGAGTTGCTGCGCCCCTTCATCGCGATGGACAAGGCCGGCATCGCAAAACGCGGCGCCGAGCTCGGCATCGACTTCGCCGAAACCTGGTCCTGCTACAAGGGCGGCGAGATCCACTGCGGCACCTGCGGCACCTGCGTCGAGCGCCGCGAGGCCTTCCAGCTCGCCGGCATCCCCGATCCCACAAGCTACCTCGCAGAACCGCCCATCCCCGAAGCGCCCGACTGATCCCATGACCCCGCGACCCGACAACGAGACGATCCTCCCCACCGAGTCCGAGCGACTCTTCCTCTACGCCTTCTTCAAGCGTCTCCGCGACGCCGGTCGCACCTTCCTCCTCCAGTCGGACATCCTCGACCTGATCGCCGGAGCCGAGGAGGCGATCGATGGCGACCTCGATGCCTCCTCGCCGCTTCGCAAGGTGCTCGCCACATCCATGAATGCGGCCTTCAACGACCCGTGGCTGGTGGTCGAGACCCGCCCCGCCATCGGCCGCTGGTGCTGCGGGCGCTTCCACCTCGACCAGCTCTCCTACGAGACCATCACGACCTCGGAGTTGATGCGCTTCCGGGAGGCCCTGATCGACGGTCCCGATGCGCAAGCCGAGCTGGCGATCGAGTACGACGGCGCCGCCTTTCTGAACGACGTGCCGCTGATGAAGGACCGGCGCCACATCGGCCGCGGCGTCGAATACCTCAACCGGACCCTTGCCAACCGGCTCTTCACCGATCCCGACAAGCGGCTGTCCACCCTGCACGATTTCCTCCGTCTCCATCACCACAAGGATCGTCAGCTCATGCTCTCGCAGCGGATCGAGACGCCCGGGGAAATGCGCGATGCGGTCGACGAGGCCCGCGTGCTGCTCGCCGACATTCCCGCCGACACGCCGTGGGCCGCGATCCGCAACAGCCTCACCGCGCTCGGGCTGCTGGCCGGCTGGGGCGACACCGCCGGCCGCGTGCTCGAGACCCTCGACCTGCTCTCCGAGGTCATCGACGCCCCCTCGCCCTCGGTCATCGAGGATTTCCTCAGCCGGGTGCCGATGATCTTCTCGGTCGCGATCTTCAGCCCGCACGGCTTTTTCGGACAATCGAACGTCCTCGGCCTGCCCGACACCGGCGGCCAGGTCGTCTACATCCTCGACCAGGTCCGCGCGCTGGAGAAGGAGATGCGTGAACGGCTGCGGATCCAGGGCATCGACAGCGACCCGGAGATCGTGGTCGTCACCCGGCTCATCCCCGACGCCGGCAACACCGGCTGCGACATCCCGGAGGAAAGCATCCAGGGAACCCGCAACGCGCGCATCCTGCGCGTCCCCTTCACCCGCCCCAACGGCGAGGTGCTGCCCCAATGGATCTCCCGCTTCCAGGTCTGGCCCTATCTGGAACGCTTCGCCTTCAACTCGGTGAAGATCATCCTCGCCGAGCTCGGCGAGCGGCCGGACCTCGTGGTCGGCAACTACTCCGACGGCAACCTCGTCGCCACCCTCGTCGCCGAGCACCTCGAAGTGACCCAGTGCAACATCGCCCACGCGCTGGAGAAGACGAAGTATCTCTTCTCCGACCTCTACTGGCGCCAGAACGAGGACCAGTATCACTTCTCGGCCCACTTCACCGCCGACCTGCTGGCGATGAACTCGGCGGACTTCATCATCACCTCCACCTATCAGGAGATTGCCGGCAGCGAGACCAGCGTGGGGCAGTATGAGAGCTACTCGGCCTACACCATGCCGGGCCTGTACCGCGTCACCAAGGGCATCGACATCTACGACCCGAAATTCAACATCGTCTCCCCCGGTGCCGACGAGGACGTGTATTTCCCGCACACCGAAAAGGACCGGCGGATCGGCGATCTGGCCGACGACATCGAGCGACTCCTCCACGGCGATTTCCCCGGTGCGGTGTCGCATTTCGACGACCGGGAAAAGCCGATCATCTTCCTGATGTCGCGCCTCGACCAGGTGAAGAACGTGACCGGCTTCGTCGAATGGTTCGGCCGCGACCCGCGGCTGCGAGAGCTGGCAAATGTCTTCATCATCGGCGGCTGCACCGCGCTGGAGGAATCGGACGACGAGGAGGAACGGCGCGAGATCGAGCACCTTCACCGGTTGATCCACGGCCATGGCCTGCACGGCCACCTGCGCTGGGTGCCCAAGCAGTCGGACAAGATCTTCAACGGCGAGCTTTACCGGACCATTGCCGACCGCCGCGGCATCTTCGTCCAGCCGGCGCAGTTCGAGGCCTTCGGCCTGACGGTGATCGAGGCGATGACCTCCGGCCTGCCGACCTTCGCCACGATCCACGGCGGGCCGCTCGAGATCATCGAGGACGGCGTCAGCGGTTTCCACATCGACTCCAACCACGGCGAAGCCGCAGCCAAGCGCATGGTCGAGTTCTTCGAGCGCTGCCAGCGCGAGCCGGGGCACTGGACCGAAATCTCCCGCGGCGGCATCGACCGGGTCGAGGCCCGCTACACCTGGCGCCTCTATGCCAGCCGGCTCATGACCTTGTCGCGGGTCTATGGCTTCTGGAAATTCGTCAGCCACCTCGAACGCTCCGGCGCGAGGGCCTACGACCGGCTGTTTTACTCCAGCGTCTACCGCCCCATCGTCGAGCGGATGGGATAGGATTGGCGCTTTTCGAAGCGCCATGACGGGGCGTGGCGGACTCCGGTCCGCACGGTAAAGCCCGTCACGGCAGGCCGGCCATCAGTCCGCGACCAGAAGGTCGCCCCGCCCCGATAGGGCTCCTGCAAGGAGCCCCCCGCTCAATCCGTGTAGTAGCGCTTGGGTCCCTCGCTCGGTGGCGGGATCTTCTCGAGTTGCTCGAAGTCGCCTTCCTCGCAGCACGAAACGAAGCCCTCGGCATAACTCTTCAGCTTGTCCCAGCACTCACGGATCTCGGCGGCCTCGTCGGAGGTGATCGAGTGGTCGGCGGCAGCCTCGGAAATCCGCTGCAACAGACCGGAAAACTGACCCACGATCTCGTTGGTCGCGGGCAGGACCTCGAGGCCCTGCTTGCAGTTGCTCTCCGGGTTGCGGACAAAATACCCGCCACTCTTCCGGCACAGCCACTCGACAATCTTCGTGTCGCCGCTCAGCTCCACGATCTTCAGCAATCGGTCGAGCGGATTGCGGCTTCCCGAACCGTCCTCGGCCTGCTTCTCGGCCCATTTGTAAACGAGTGAAAGCGACACCCCGAGGTCGGCGGCCACCGCCTTCGGACTGGTCTTGGCGAAGGTCTGGCGCAGCACCTCGTGACTTTCCATGGGCGGGGAAATAGCAGTCCGCCGCCTCCCCGCAAAGCCCGAATGAACCTCAAAGATGGGCGCCTCCTACGCCGCCTGCAGCGAGGCCGCCGCGATGTCCTCGACCTCGGCCACGCTCTCGACCTTGCACAGGCGCTGCCGCAGCTCTTTCGCCCCGGGAAACCCCTTGCAGTAGGCCATCAGGCGCGCCCGCATCGCCATGATCGCATGCCGCTCGGTGCCGTAGCGTCGGCACTCCGCCGCCATCCGGCAATGCCGGACCACCAGTTCCCAGCGTTCGTCCAGCGGCACCGGGGCCATCTGGTCACCGGTCGCGAGGTAGTGCTTGGCCTGACGGAACACCCACGGATTCTGCATCGCCGCGCGCCCGATCATCACGCCGCTCACCGCCGTCTCGCGCTTGCGCCTCTCGAGGTCCTCACCCGTCGCGATGTCGCCGTTGCCGATCACCGGCACGCCCACCGCCCGGGCGCAGGCATCGATCACCTCCCAGTTCGCCTCGCCGCCATATCCCTGGGCCCGGGTCCGGCCATGGATCGAAATCGCCTGCATCCCGGCCCCCTCGAGAATGCGGCAGACTTCCACGGCATTGATTGATTTCTCGTCCCAGCCGATCCGGATCTTCGCCGTCACCGGCACCACCCCCTCGCAGGCCTCGGCCACGCCACGGGCCACGCTCTCCAGCACCGGACAGTTCCGGAGCAGTGACGAGCCACCGTTCTTCGACACCACCTTGCTCACCGGACAGCCGAAGTTGATGTCGATGAAATCCGGGCGCTTCCAGTCGACGATCTTGCGTGCCGCCTCGCCCATCCGTTCCCCATCGGCCCCGAACAACTGCACCCCCACCGGCCGCTGCTCGTCGGTGAATTCGGTGTATTTCCGCGTCCGCTCGTCGGCCTGCATGATGCCCTCGGCCGAGACGAACTCGGTCACCATCACGTCCGCCCCCATTTCCTTGCAGATCTGCCGGAAGACCACGTCGGTCACCCCCGCCATCGGGGCGAGATAGAGGGGGAAAGCGCCATTTTCGAACCAGTGCAGCACGCGCGGACCCTAGCGGGTCCGAAGTTCCAAGTCAAAAGGGCCAAGTTCCAAAAAGACGCAAGCCGCCTATCAGTGGCATGACCGGGACGGTGATGCCACTGGCAGGTGGGACCACCCATTGGAACTTGGAACTTCGAACTTGGAACTTCAGGCTCCGCCGCATGAAGCGCCTCGCCCTGCACTGGCAGATCCTCGCCGCCCTCGTGCTTGCCACGCTGACCGGGGTGCTGTTCCGCACGATGTTCGACGGGGTTGCGCCGGAAGGCACCTTCGTCGCCCGCGGACTCGAGGTCTCCACCTTCATCGGCGACCTCTTCATGCAGGCGCTCAAGATGATCATCGTGCCGCTGATCGTGACCTCGGTCATTTCCGGCATCGCCAGCCTGCAGGGCGTGAAGGGCTTCGGACGCCTCGGCGGGAAAACCTTCGCCTTCTATGCGTGCAGCTCGCTGGTCGCGGTCGTCACCGGACTGCTGCTGGTGAACCTCATCCAGCCCGGCCTCGTCGATGGCCAGCCGAACGAGGTGATCAAGGCCGCCTTCGACCAGAAGGCCGCCGAAGCCAGCCCCGAGGATCTCGCCAAGGTCGCCGCCGCCAGCGAGAAGGAACCCAAGGACTTCCTCGACACGATCAAGATGATGGTCCCGCCCAACGTCTTCGCGGCCGCCACCAACAACGGCCAGATGCTCGGCGTGATCGTTTTTTCCCTGCTCTTCGCCATCGCCATCACCCGGCTGCCGGCCGACGAGATGCGCACGCTGCGGGAGTTCTTCCAGGCCGGCAACGACGTGATGATCACGGTCACCCGGTGGATCATGGCCATTTCGCCGATCGGCGTCTACGCGCTGATGTTCCCGGTCATCTTCGAGAACGGGCCACAGGTCTTCGCCGAAATGGGCAGGTATTTCGGCACCGTCATCGCCGCCCTCGGGATCCACCTCTTCGTCACCCTGCCGCTGGTGCTTCACTTCATCGCGAAGGTCAATCCGCTCGACCACTTCCGGGCGATGCGCGACGCGCTGCTGCTGGCCTTTTCCACCGCCTCCTCGTCCGGCACGCTGCCGGTCACCATGCGCTGCGTGCAGGATCAGGCCGGCGTGTCGAAGCGCACCGCCTCCTTCACCCTGCCGCTCGGTGCCACGGTGAACATGGACGGCACCGCGCTCTACGAATGTGTCGCCGTGGTCTTCGTCGCCCAGGTGATGGGCATCCACATGGGATTCGGCGAGCAATTCGTCGTGGTCACCGCCGCCCTGCTGACCTCGATCGGTGTCGCCGGCGTGCCGTCGGCCAGCCTGGTGGCCATCCTGCTCATCCTGAAGAACAGCAACGTCCCCAATGCCGAAACCGCCGTCGTCGCCCTGCTGGCGGTCGACCGCCTGCTCGACATGGCCCGCACCGCCGTCAATGTCTTCGGCGACTCCTGCGCCGCCGTCACCATCGCCCGCAGCGAGGGCGAGGACTTGTTTACGGACAAGGCGGCCTGACCAACAGGACCGCCGATCTCCGAATCGGCATCTTCCGAAATACGCCGTGCCGGATCGAAGCCATGCCGATTCGGAGATCGGCGGTCCTCCTCATCCCCCCCGGAAAACCCTTCCCCCGCCGCCCTACTTCCCCTAAAGCGGCCCCGCGCAACCCCGCCCCGACCATGTCCAAGGCTCCCACCATCATCTACACCCAGACCGACGAAGCCCCGGCTCTCGCGACCTACTCCCTGCTGCCCATCATCCGCCGTTTCACCGCGTCGTCGGGCATTTCGGTGGAAAGCAGCGACATCTCCCTCTCCGGCCGCATCCTCGCGCAGTTTCCCGATCTCCTTGGTGACAAGAAGGTCCCCGACGCACTCGCCGAACTCGGCGACCTGACCCAGGAGCCGACCACCAACATCATCAAGCTCCCCAACATCTCGGCCTCGATCCCGCAGCTCATTGCCGCCATCAAGGAACTCCAGGCCGCCGGCTACCCGCTCCCGGACTACCCCGCCGATCCGAAGACCGACGAGGAAAAGGACATCCGCGCCCGCTACGACAAGGTCAAGGGCAGCGCCGTGAACCCGGTGCTGCGCGAGGGCAACTCCGACCGCCGCGCGCCGAAGGCGGTCAAGGACTACGCCCGCGCCAACCCCCACCGCATGGGCGCCTGGTCGCCGGACTCGAAAACCCGCGTCGCCAACATGGGCGCCAACGATTTCCGCTCGAACGAGAAGTCGGTGACCCTCGAAGCCCCGACCACCGCCCGCATTGAGCTGCACACCGCCTCCGGCGAAACGATCGTCCTCAAGGACGGCCTCGATCTCCTCGAAGGCGAGGTCCTCGACGCGACCTGCATGAGCCGCAACGCGCTGGTCGAGTTCCTCGACAGTCAGATCGCCGCCGCGAAGGACGACGGCATTCTCTTCTCGCTGCACATGAAGGCGACCATGATGAAGGTCTCCGACCCGATCATCTTCGGCCACTGCGTGCGCGTGTTCTTCAAGGAGCTCGTCGCCAATCACGCCGACGCGCTGGTCGCCGCCGGTGTCGACTTCAACAACGGCCTCGGTGACCTCGTCGCCAAGCTGGAGACCATGCCCGCGGACACCCGCGAGGCGATCCAGGCCGACCTCGCCGCCGCGCTGGAGGCCGGGCCCGACCTCGCGATGGTGAATTCCGACAAGGGCATCACCGGCCTGCACGTGCCGAGCGACATCATCATCGACGCCTCGATGCCCGCGATGATTCGCGACTCGGGCAAGATGTGGGACAGGAACGGCGAGCGCCAGGACGCGCTGGCGGTCATCCCCGACAGCTCCTACGCCGGCGTCTACGATGCCACGATCGAGTTCTGCAAGAAGCACGGCGCCTTCGACCCGACCACCATGGGCAGCGTGCCGAACGTCGGCTTGATGGCCCAGAAGGCCGAGGAGTACGGTTCCCACGACAAGACTTTTGAGATTCCCGCCGCCGGGGTGGTCCGCGTGATCGATGCCGATGGAAACGTGCTGCTCGAGCACGGCGTCGAGGAGAAGGACATCTGGCGTGCCTGCCAGACCAAGGACGAGCCGGTCCGCGACTGGGTGAAGCTCGCCGTCACCCGCGCCCGCGCCACCGGTGCTCCCGCCGTGTTCTGGCTCGATGAGGACCGCGCGCACGACGCCCAACTCATCGCCAAAGTCGGCTATTACCTTGGTGAGCACGACACCGACGACCTGGAGATCCACATCCTGAGCCCGGTCGAGGCCACGGAGTTCACCCTCGAGCGCCTCAAGGCCGGCGAGGACACGATTTCGGTCACCGGCAACGTCCTGCGCGACTACCTCACCGACCTCTTCCCCATCCTCGAACTCGGCACCTCGGCCAAGATGCTTTCCATCGTCCCGCTGATGAAGGGTGGCGGGCTCTTCGAAACCGGCGCCGGCGGCTCCGCACCGAAGCACGTCCAGCAGTTCACCGCGGAAAACTACCTGCGCTGGGATTCTCTCGGGGAGTTTCTGGCCTTGGCGGTCTCGCTCGAGCACCTCGCCGAAACCTTCGACAACCCGAAGGCCAAGGTGCTGGCCGAGACCCTCGACGCGGCCACCGGCGAGTTCCTCAAGAACGACAAGTCGCCGACCCGCAGGCTCGGCGGCATCGACAACCGCGGCTCGCACTTCTACCTCGCCCTCTACTGGGCGCAGGCCCTCGCCGCCCAGGACCAGGATCCCGACCTCAATGCCGAGTTCGAGCCGATCGCCAAGGCGCTTGCGGACAACGAAGCAAAGATCGTCGAGGAACTCATCGCCGTGCAGGGCCAGCCCGTCGACATCGGCGGCTACTACCGTCCCGACGACGCCAAGGCCTCCGCCGCCATGCGCCCGAGTGCGACGCTGAATGCCATCATCGGGTAGGAGTGGCGCTCTGCAAGCGCCCACTTGCCGCGCCGTAGCCTTGGCGAAGGCGGATGACGGGGCCGGGCGGCTTTCAGCCGCTCCCATGGCCGGACCTGGCTCTCGAAGAATCCATTTGCCTCCCCCTGCGGTCGGGAGACCACCACGCCCTGATCTGGCTCCTGCAAGGAGCCACTCCCCTCGAAAGATCCGCCGTCATCTTCAGCGGCGTGAAGGATTCCGAGAACCTTTGCAGAACCCTATTCTTGATTGAGTTGTCCAGTCCTGCCCGATCGACTAGGCTCTCGCCATGATCCTGACCCTGCCCGACGACCCCGCACTGCTGAACCTCGGCGACGACGTGCTTCGTCTCGACCTCGCCTGCGGACTCTATGCCGCCGGACGCGTCTCGCGCGGGGTCGCTTGCAGGATCGCGGGCATGGATCGGGAAACCTTCGATCAGGAATTGATCCGCCGCCGGATTCCAAGCTATACCGAGGAGATGCTCGAAGCCGACCTCGACTCATTGCGGCGCTTGAAATGATCGTCATCACCGACACCTCGGTCATTCTCAACCTGAGCTGCATCGGCAAGGAGGATCTGCTGTTCCTCCTCTTCGGTCGAATTCTGGCACCGCCCGAGGTAGCCGCGGAATTCCAGCGTCTGGCCGAAGCCGATCCTCGCTTCCTCGGCCTGTCTTTTCCCGGGTTTGTCGAAGTCACCTCGGCACCTTCCATACCGGAATCCCTCCTTTCCAACCCGCGACTCGACATGGGGGAAATCGCCGCCTTGGCGCTTGCCATTGAAACCGGCGCGGATCTCGTGCTGATGGACGAGCAGGCTGGTCGAGCTGCGGCTGTATGCCTTGGTCTGGCAGTTGTCGGCGTCCTTGGTGTCCTGATCCAAGCCAAGAAAAGCGGCTTGATCCGCGAAGTGCTGCCCTCCGTCAGAATGCTTGAAGATCGGGCTGGATTCTGGGTGCTGCCAAGCCTGCTTGCGAAGGTCGCCCAGCTCGCCGGGGAATCCCACGATTGACGCCATCATCGGGTAGGAGTGGCGCTCTGCAAGCGCCCACTTGCCGCGCCGTAACCTTGGCGAAGGCGGATGACGGGGCCGGGCGGCTTTCAGCCGCTCCCATGGCCGGACCTGGCTCTCGAAGAATCCATTGCCTCCCCCTGCGGTCGGGAGACCGCCACGCCCTGATATGGCTCCTGCAAGGAGCCACTCCGCCTGAAAGATCGCCCGCCCAACCAGCGCACTCTTCCGGGTGAAGCTCCTTGCACTCCTGCTCCTCGGCACCCTTTCCACCCTCGCGGCGGAAAAGCCCAACATCGTCCTGCTCTTCGCCGACGACCTCGGGCGCTACGCCTCGGCCTACGCCGATCCGGAGCAGCCCTCACCCAACGACATCATCAAGACGCCGGTCTTCGACAAGATCGCCGCCCAGGGGGCACGCTTTGACAATGCCTTCGTCTCGGCGCCCTCCTGCACCCCCTCGCGCGGGGCGCTATACACCGGCCGGCATTTCTTCCGCAACGGGTCCTTCTCCCAACTCCACAGCCGCTGGCAGAAGGGAACGCCCGATCCCGGCGACAAGATCGTTGGCATGCCCGAAACGCTCCGCCGCGCCGGCTACCACGTCGGCTGGAGCCACAAGTGGCACATTCCCGACCGCCTGATCGGGGGCAAAAAACATCAGTATTCCCCAAAGGGCAACCGCATCAGCACCTTCTCGCAGCAGGTCACCCGGAATCCCGACATCCGCGGGCAGATCTTCGAAGACGTCCGCAGCAACTTCCAGGCCTTCCTCAAGGACCGCAAGGACGGCCAACCCTTCTTCTACTCCTTCAACCCGACCAACACCCACCGCACCTGGATCCAGGGATCGGGCAAGAAGCTGTGGGGCCTCGATCCCGACCAGTTGAAGGGCAAACTGCCGCCCTTCCTCCCCGACAATGAGATCGTGCGCGAGGACTTCGCCGACTACCTTGGCGAGGCGATGGCCTTCGACCAGGCCTGCGGCGTGATCATCGCCGAACTCGAGAAGATGGGTGAACTCGACAACACCCTGGTCGTCATCAGCGGCGACCACGGCATCCCGGGCTTCCCCCGCGGCAAGTGCAACGTCCACGACTTCGGCTCGCGCGTGCTGCTCGCGATGAGTTGGCCCGGGCAAATCGAGAAAGAACGCGTGATCCGGGCCCCGGTTTCCCTCATCGACCTGGCGCCGACCTTCCTTGCGGCGGCCGGGACAAGCTCGCCCGATGATCCCGACGGCGAGGACCTGCTGCCGTGTCTGGTCAAAGGCTGGTGCGACGGTCACCTTCGGAACTGGGCCCTCATCGGCCGCGAGGTCCACGTCGGCAACGCCCGCGAGGGCTACCTGCCCTATCCGGTCCGGGCCCTGCGCACCCCCGACTTCCTCTACGTGCGGAACTTCAAGCCCGACCGCTGGCCGATGGGGGATCCGAAGATGGCCGATGAGGAAGAACCGGACTTCTCCCAGATCGACGAGAACACCCGCGCGGCCTATGCCGATATCGACGCCTCGCCGACCAAGACCTGGCTGATCCGCAATCAGGATGACGAGGGTCTCGAACTCGTACTGCGCGAGGGCTGGGAGAAGCGGCCGGCCGAGGAGCTCTATTTTCTCGGACTCGATCCCTTCCAAACCGACAACGTCGCCGATGATCCGGGCTTCGCCGAGGAGCTGAATGAACTCCGCAAACAACTCATGGCCGAGCTGGAGAAGGGCAAGGACCCCCGTCTCGACGACGCCTTCGACCGTCCGCCCTACTGCGTCAAGGGCCGGTAGGTCGCTCTAGACTGCGGTGCTTGAGCACCGCTCTCAGCGAGTCGATTCATCGACGGGCACCGCCTTGAACATCCCACCCCACCCTCCCGGCAGCTTCGCACTGAAGTGCTTCGCCAGAGCGGCGCTCAAGCGCCGCAGTCTACGGACCCCAAGATCGAACCCGCGCTTGGCTCGCCGCACCGAGGAGCTAACCTCCGCGCCATGCAAGCCCACGAGCTGATCCCCTTCCTCGACCTCACCACCCTCGGCACCACCGACTCGGCCGACGATGTCCGCGCCCTGGCGAAGCGTGCGATGCAGCCGGTCGCCGGCGACCCCGCGATCCACTGCGCCGCCCTCTGCACCTGGCCGAACTTCGCCGCTGTCGCCACCGAGGCCTTGGACGGCTCGCCGGTCGTGCTCGCCTGCGTCGCCGCCGCCTTTCCCTGCTCGCAGGCACCGCTGGAAGTGAAGACCCGCGAAATCGAGCTCGCGGTCGCCGCGGGGGCCAAGGAAATCGACATCGCGATCCCCCGCGGCCTGCTCCTTTCCGGTGATCTCGTCAGCCTGCGCGCCGAACTCGAGGCCATGAAGTCCGCCTGCGGCGCGGCCCACCTCAAGGTCATCCTCGAAACCTGCGACCTCGGCGACGCCGACACCATCCGCACCGCCTGCCAGGTGGCCCTCGAAGCCGGCGCCGACTTCCTCAAGACCTCCACCGGCATGGGCAAGCACGGCGCCACACCCGACCACGCCCGCATCCTTTTCGAGGCCGCCCGAGAGTGGCACGCCAACACCGGCCAGGTCATCGGGGTGAAACCCGCCGGTGGCATCCGCACCTACGCCGACGCGCTCGTTTACCACGAACTGGCCAGCAGCCACCTTCCCGAGGTCACCCCCTCCACCTTCCGCCTCGGTGCCTCCTCGCTCCTCGATGACCTGCTCTCGCAGGCGTAAGGAGCGCCGGTTATGAAACCGGCAACAGACGAAGTGCCACAAACCCAGCCCGTTTGAAGCACCATGCCCCACCGCATCCTCATCGCCCCCGACAAGTTCAAGGGCTCGCTCACTGCCCTCGAGGCCGCGGAGGCGATGGCCTCGGGGGTCCGCGACGCCGTTCCCGACGCCTGCATCGACCTCTGCCCGATCGCCGACGGCGGCGAGGGCTTCATGGAGGCGCTGCAGCCGGCCTTGAACGGACGCTGGATCGAAACCGCAGCCGTCGATGCCCGCGGGCGGTCGATGCAGAGCCGCTACCTCCTCGCCGATACCGACTCCGGCCCGGTCGCGGTCATCGAAATGGCCGCCACCGCCGGCATCGAGCGACTGGCTGAGAACGAACGCGATCCGCTCACCGCCACCACCCGCGGCGTCGGCCTGCAACTCGCCGATGCGGTCCGAAACCACGGCGTCCGTCGCGTGTTTCTCGGCCTCGGCGGCAGCGCCACCAATGACGGTGGCTGCGGTCTCGCCGCCGCGCTCGGGATCCGCTTCCTCGATGCCGACGGACGCGAGCTGGATCCCCTGCCGGTGAATCTTCCGCAAGTCGTCCGCATCGATGACGCGTCACGACTCGAACTCCCGCCGGTGACCGTCGCCTGCGACGTCGACAACCCCCTGCTCGGCGTGCGCGGGGCCACCGCCGTCTTCTCCCCGCAAAAGGGAGCAAGCCCGGAGGATCAGGAGGTCCTCGAAACCGCGCTCGCCCGGCTCGTCGAGATCACAGGCGACCACGCCTCCGCCGAGACGCCCGGTGCCGGCGCGGCGGGGGGCCTTGGCTTTGGACTGCTCCACTTCGCCAAGGCCTCGCTGGTTCCCGGCTTCGACCTGCTGGCCGACCTGCTCGACTTTGACCAGCGCATCGCGGCCGCCGACCTGGTCCTCACCGGCGAGGGTTCGCTGGACGTCCAGAGCCTCGGCGGCAAGGGCCCGGTCGCGCTCGCCCGCCGGGCCCGCGGCATTCCGGTCGCCGGCTACTGCGGCATCGCGGATGACGCGGTGCGGAATGCCGGGCTGTTCGCCCACATCGGTGCCCTCGCCGACACCGGACGCCCGTTCGAGGAACTCATTCGTTGCGCCGCAGCGCTCCTGCGCGAAGAGGTTTGCCGGACGCCATTGCTGAAACTGCTCGAATCCCCCGATTCCACGCCGCCCCACCCATGAAACCGCTGCTCATCCTGGTCATCCTCGCCACCGCCGCGACAGCGGTCGATTCGTGGCCACAGTTCCGTGGACCCGATGGCAACGGCGTGATCGCCGGCCCTTCGCCCCGGGAATGGAGCGCCACCGAAGGCATCGCCTGGAAGACCCGGCTGCCGGGCTACGGCTGGTCGTCGCCGGTCGTGGCCAAGGGCAAGATCGTCGTCACCACCTCGGCGGAAAAGAACGGCAAGACCATCCTCGGCGCCCACGCCTACTCGCTCGCCGACGGCTCCGAGCAGTGGTCGGTCGACCTCTTCGAGCCCACCGAGGCCGAACTCAAGGCCCTCCATCCGAAGAACAGCCTCGCCACCCCGACGCCGCTCGTCATCGACGAAGCCGTCTACGTCCACTTCGGCCACATGGGCACGGCTGCGCTCAAGCTCGACGACGGCTCGACGATCTGGACGCGCAAGATTTCCTACCCGCCGATGCACGGCAACGGCAGCTCGCCGATCGCGGCGGGTGATTTCATCGTCATCAACGTCGATGCCGAGAAGGATCCCGCGGTTTATGCGCTGAACCGCAACGACGGCACCACCGCGTGGAAGACCCCGCGCGACGCCGAGGTCGCCCGCAAGTTCTCCTTCTGCACGCCGACGCTGGTCACCCACGACGGCCGGCCGCAGATCATCAGCCCCGGCAGCGGCATGGTCGGCACCTACAGGCCGACCGACGGCAAGCTGCTGTGGAAGCTCGACTACGGCGAGGGCTTTTCGGTGGTGCCCCGGCCGGTGGTCGGCAAGGGCCACGTCTACCTCGCCACCGGCTTCCTCAAGCCGAAGCTGCTCGCGATCCGGCTCGACGGCGCCACCGGCGACGTCACCGACAGCCATCTTGCCTGGACCGTCGACCGCCGCATTCCGAAGACGCCTTCTTTCCTGATCGCCAACGAGCAGGTGATTGTGCTCGACGACGGCGGCTTCCTCAGCGGCTTCGACATGAAAAGCGGTGACGAACTCTGGCGCGAGCGGCTCGCCGGCAACTTCTCCGCCTCCCCACTGCTGTGCGGCGACACCCTCTACTGCCTCACCGAGGACGGCATCGCCTACGTACTCGAGCTGAAGAAGGACGGTGCCGAAATTCTCTCCGAAATCGACATGGGTGACCGCCTGTTCGCCTCACCGGCCGTCATCGACGGTCACCTGATCCTGCGCTCCGAGAAGCACCTGTGGAAAATCAGTGGTCGCTGAAGCAGGCCGTGACCGGGCCTTCCAGGCCCGTAGTCCCCGATCAGCGTTTGTGAAACCGGGCCTGGAAGGCCCGGTCACATTTCCCCTCAAGGCCGGGTGATCAGGTAGTAGGGGACATCGTTCCGAAACGCGATGCGCCCGGCTCCCTGAACCTTGCCCACCACCCGACCGTCGCAGTCGAGAGATTCGACACTCAGCTCCTCGGCGTCGTCGCGCTTCAAGCTCAACTCTCCCTCGAGTTCACGGATCATCCAGGGATCCTGGCCGATCGACTCGATCCGTTTCCTTCCGCCCGAAAGCTCCACATCGCGGAAATCGTTCGCCTTCTCCTCGCTCATCACCTGCACCAGGATCCGGCCCGAGTCGCGAATCCGGCGTCCGTCCAGGGCCACCGCCACCACCGCGCCCAGTTCCATCGGCGAGCGGATCCCGAGGTCGGGAAAATCCAGCGTCTCGCCCGCCAGCGCCCCCACGGCTCCCTGCACAGCCGGCGCCCTCAGGCGCAGCAGCCCCTTGCCGTAGTCGAGCGCCAGCTCACGGGTTGAACTCATCAAACGCTCGCCTTCCGCATCGATGCCCGCCGTCGAGACCCTCGCCGCACGGCTATCACCCTGTCCCACGTTGAGCCGCGTGCGACCAGTGAAGTGCACCCGCGGATCGATGCCGCCGCGCGCCTCCACACCGTCCGGCACGCCGACCTTCCGCAGTTCGTCAAGATTCGCCGCCGGTGCCAGCGGGCTGCCCTTCAAGGCCACCGCGTCCTCCAGCGAAAGCGCCGCCTCCGCGACGACCGCGCCCTCCTGCAGCAGACCCATCCGGTAAACCGCCGCGGCCGCCGGAAACTGCCCGGCCTGCGTCGGTGACATCAGGGTCCAAGGCTGCATGAAGAAGCGCGGCTTCACCGACCACCCGGCCGAATCGAGCGCGAAATGCACGATCGCGTCGGTGCCCTGCAGCAGCCCGTAGGCCGCGTACACCCACGGCGCCTCGACGCGGTGGCGGTTCGGACGATTGTAGGTCGTCTCGGAGATCATCGACGGCATGCCGTTGATCTCGAGGTCGATCACGGGATGCGAGAAATCGCGCCCTCCCTTCGTCCCCTCGAAGCGCAGGCTACTACGATCCACGTAGGTGTGGCCGTCGCGGACCGACCAGGCCGCATTGTCGCCCTCGTGCCCGCAGCCGAAGTAGCCGTGGCGGTCGATGAAATCCCCCGTGGTGTAGCTGTAGCGCTCGAGCGGCCCGAGCCGCGCCGCATCCGCGGTGTGCCAGTTCGAGGCGGTGACCAGGCCCTTGAAGCCCCGCTCCCTCAGCCATGCCGTCGTCTCCTCGTAGAACCCGCGCTGCACCCCGAGCAGGAAGTCCGCGGTGGCCTGGTCGCGCGGCGTGCGCTCGTTGACGATGTTCCACAGCCCGCGGAAGCCCAGCCGTCCGTCGCCGTCGCGCGGATGCCGCATTCCGCCCCACGCCTCGACCGCCTTATCGACGGAGCCGTGTTTCTCCCCCGCCCAGGCCGCGAAGCGCCGCTCCAGCTTCCGCAACTGCGGATCGGGAATGATTTTCTCGTCGAAGGTCCAGAAGAACAGCGAGTCCTCGTTGACCAGTTCGACCCCGAACACCGCCGGCTCGTCCTGCAGACCCTCCAGCACCGCCGCCAACCACTGCCGGTGCAGCGCCTGGAATTCGGGCTCGAAGAAGATCAGCGCGAAGGGATGCCGTCCGCCGTCATAGCCCTCGCGCCAGCCGGGGCCCGGCTTCGGCTTCATCCACAACGGAAAGTAGATCGAGAGATGCGAGTAGATCCCCTCCTTCTTCATCGCCGCCACCACCTCGTGGATGCGCCCGACCTTCGCCCGGTCCAGTTCGCCGGTCGCCTCGTCGAACACCTTGCCGTGCAGGCGGACCAGGTTCACGCCACGGTCGGCCAGCATCCGCGCGCAAGCGGCAAGGTCCTCGCCGTGGAGATCGTCCGGCGGACCGTTCACCGCCCAGAAGCGCACCTTTCCGCCGGTCTTCTCGTGCACGAAGTCGGGGCCCTTCGCCACGATGCGGCCGTGCTCGCCGGCCACGCGCTCGTTGAGCCCGCGCAGGCTGATCCGCGACTCGCCGTCGGCTTGGGGAAGCCACGGCAGCCAGCCGTCCCCGCCCTTCGCCAGCTCGTCGCGGCGTTGCTCGATCTCCCCCGGCTTCAGCGTCCCCTCCGGCTTGAATCCCGGCGGAGCGAGGACGAAGCAATCGATCGACCCGTGATGCGACAGCTCGCTGGCGAAGCGGAATTTCAGCCGGTGTTCCCCGGCCGCCAGCGGGAAGGTCCCGACCCGGCACCAGGCCATGAAGCGCAGGTCCGGCTTGCCGTCGGCCGCAAGGTTGACCTGCCCGGTCAGCCCCTTGCCGAAATCAACTTCCTTCTCGGCTCCGTCGTCGAGCTGATAGAAGAGCCAGCTCTTCACCGGGTTCGACCGCAGCCACAGCTCGTGGTCGCCGGGCGCTTCGATCTCGAACCTGTAGTCCGCCCTGCCCTCACGAGCGTCGTCGAAATGCGAAAGGAAGTCCCCGCCCGATAGCTCCTCCTTCTTCACCTGTCCGTGATACCACGGGTGACGGTTCACCTCCGCGCGAGTCGCGGCCTCACCCTCGATCCACACCGGCTCGGCGGCCACCGCCGCACCGGTCAGCAGGAACCAAATCCACCTTCTCATGACTCGGATTACCCTGCGTCCGGTGCGGATGTTGCAAGTCATTCGGGCAGGCAGCCTTCCGGCACCGTGAAGGTCTTCAGCCGCGAGCTGCGACCCTTTTCCAGGATCACCTGCGACTTCGGCACCGCGAGGTGCTTCGCCAGGAAGCTCCGCAACGCCTCGTTCGCCTTGCCGTCCACCGGCGGCGCGGCAATCCGCACCCGCGCGACACGCCCGGCCCGCGGATCCTCCTCCCAGCCGATCCACTCGCTGCGCTTCGCATTCGGCACCGCCCGCACCACCAGCTTCATGCCGCCAGGGTAGCACGAGGAGCGCCGGTGATGAAACCGGCATGACGGGTTGGTGCCCGAGGATGGCACGAGCGGGGTGATTTGCTTCCCCTCCGCCTCGCGGTGGGGTGCCGATTTCATAATCGGCGCTCCTTGACCCCCGACCTTGCCGAGCGGCCCTGTCACCGCCAAGCTCGGCCCGATGCTTCCCGAAGCCGATCCCCAGGTGGAGCCCACGAAACGCGAGTGGGTCGGCTTCTGGAGCATGATCGTCCAGCAGACTCAGAATGCGTTCAACGACAAGGCCGCACAGTTCGTGCTCGTCCCGCTGGGCGGTGCGATCGGCTACCAGCTGCTCGGTGCCGCAGTGGAAAGCTGGGCCACGATCTTCATCGCGCTGCCTTTCGTGCTGTTCGCGCCGCTGGCCGGCTGGCTGAGCGACCGCTTTTCCAAGCGCGACGTGATGCTCGGCGCCGCCATCGCCCAGCTCCTCATCCTCGGCTGGCTGTGTGGCGCAATCTGGCTGGGCAACATGACGCTCGCCCTGTGCGGCTTCTTTGCGCTGGCGGTCCAATCGGCCTTCTTCAGCCCGGCCAAGATCGGCATCAACAAGGAACTCGTCGGCTCCCGGCACCTCGGCTTCGCCGCCGGGATCCAGCAGATGATGGCGATGCTCGCGATCCTCGCCGGACAGATCATCGCCGGGGTCGTTTACGACAAGCGCTACGCCGCCGCCGGGGGCACCCCCGACGTGGCTTGGCACACCGCGCTCGCCCCGATGGTCGTCCTCACCGCCGTCGCCGTGCCGGCCATCATCATGGCCTGGATCGTGCCGCGCACACCGAGACAGGGCGCCGGCCCGCTCACGCGGCGCGTCGCCTTCGAGCACTTCCGCCACCTGCGCGACCTGTGGGCCGACCTGCCGCTCCGGCGTGCGTCCTTCGCCGTCGCCTTCTTCTGGGGCTTTGCCACCTTCATCAACCTCTGGTCGGTCAAGCTCGCCAAGACCCTCACCGACGGCCAGGAAGGATTCGGCACGCTCTCCTCGTGGTTCATGGCCGCCGCCGGACTCGGCATGGCCGCCGGTTTCGGCGTCGCCTCGCTGCTGCTCCGCAGGCGCATCGAGCTCGGCTGGGTCCCGCTCGGCGGAGCCGCCATGACTCTCACCGCGGTGCTTCTCGCCAGCCTGGCCGATCCGACCTCGAGCCTCGCGCTGCTCGACAACGAGTCCCTGGGCCTTGGCGCGATGCTGATGACCATCCTCCGCCCCTCCAGCGGATCCTTCCTGTGGGGCGTCGGGGCCCTCGCCTTTTTCGCGGCCATCTTCCTCGCCCCGCTCAACGCCTGGATGCAGGACCGCTACCCGGCAGGCAAGCGCGGCGAACTGCAGTCGGCCGTCAACCTCCAGGACTGTCTCGCCGGCATTCTCGCCGCCGCCTTCGTCGAGGGTCTGGCGGCCGGGATCTCCGCCTTGGGCATCAGCCCGCTGCCCGGCTACCACCTCCAACTCCTCGCTGCGGCGGTGCTGTGCAGCTTCATCACCTGGTACATCGTGCGACTCATGCCCGGCGATCTGGTGCGGGTGATCGGCCTGACCCTCATCCGCCTGTTCTACCGGATTCGCCCGGTCGGGGACGACAGGCTGCCGAAGACCGGCGGGGTGTTGCTCTTGCCGAATCATGTGACCTGGGCCGACGCCTTCTTCATCACTGCCGCCAGCCCGAGGCCGGTGCGCTTCGTCATGGATGCGGAGTTCATGAAGAATCCGGCGATCCGCTGGTTCTGCCGGCTCTTCAACACCGTGCCGATCGCGCTGAACAAACCCCGCGAGGCACTGCGAACCGCCTCGAAGGCCCTCGCCGGGGGCGATGTGGTGTGCTTCTTCCCCGAAGGCCAGCTCACCCGCACCGGCACCCTGCGCGAGCTCAAGCGCGGCTTCGAACTGATCGCCCGCCAAGGGGGGGCACCGGTGGTTCCGCTGTGGTTGGACGGTGCCTGGGGTTCGATCTTCTCCTACGAAAACAACCGCTACTTCACCAAGCTGCCACATCGTTTCCCCTACGAGATGCAGGCATCCTTCGGCGATCCGATCGACCCGGCCGATGCCCGTCTGGCGCGTATCCGGCAAGGGCTGCTCGACGCGGCGACCGAGGCCCTCGAAGCGCGGGCTCCCCGCTGGCGGAAACGACCGGACCCTGCCGCCCGCGCCAACGGCTACCAGATCGGCCTGGTCAACGGCCTGCTCCGTCGCGAACGGATCGCCCGGCTGGAGAATGACCCCGAGGTCGAAGCACTCGACGGCCTCGAAGCCTTCGCCTCCATCCACCGTTCCCGGATCTCGATGCACTCCGAGATCGACGAGCATCAGGAGAGGCAGTGGGTCGGTGGTGAAGTTCTTCGCGACAAGATCGCATCCCACCCGAGGCCCGGTGGCGGCCATCAGTTCTACGACTTCAGCTCAAGGGCGCTCGAACCCCTCAATGTGGAGGGATGGGCTCATCTTCCCTGCCTCGCCGTCGATGGAGTGATCATCGCCATGTCGCTGCCCGGGGGCGATGTCCACCACGCCCGCAGCCGCTCCCAAGCCGGCTCGAAACCCGGCAGCTGCGGCATCGTGCTGCCCGGATTTTCCATTCGGGAACGGGACGAGGGCATCGTGATCTCGGGTCCCGCCGCGCCCGACGACATCATCCTCGACGGCTATTCCGTCGACGAGGAGAGCTTCCTCTTCCCGCCCGCCAGCGGTGGTTCGTAGTCCCCCCTTTAGGGGGCCGCATCGTGCGAGGCGCACAACCCGCAAGGAAGACCTCCTGAGGAACGACGTACATCACCCGCCCGCCGACAGGGTCAGATTACCTCTTCAAGAACTCCTCCATCTCGCCGAAGAAATCGTCGAGTTCCTCATCGTTGACTTCGGCACCCATCACGTCGTCCCAGCTGGTGTGAATAAGATGCTCCTCATCGAGTTCGGCAATGAAACTGCTCGGAGCACAACCCACCTGCTGGCCCCACTTGGTACGGACCAGGCAGTAGGTCATCGTCAGCCGCTTCTGCGCGCGGGTGATGCCCACATAGAGCAGGCGCCGCTCCTCGTCCTTGGTGCCCTCCTCGATGCTGCGCCGGTGCGGCAGCACCCCCTCCTCGAGACCCACGAGATACACCACGGGAAACTCAAGACCTTTCGAGGCATGCAGGGTGATCAGGGTCGCCCCCTGCTTCTTTTCCAGGTCATCATCGTCGCGGTCCGAGGCCAATGCGGAGTCATCGAGAAACTTCCGCAGGCTCTTGCCCTTCTTCACATACTTCGAAAGCTCGGCAAGGACCTCGTGCACACTCTCACCCCGCTGGTTCTTCTCCTGCTCGGTCTTGCAGTTGCGCGCCATCCACTCGAGGTAGCCGCAGTCGTCGAGGAAGTCGTGCACCACCACGTTTGGGGATTTCTCCCTGGCGTCGATCGCGGCCTTGGCCGTGACGACCTTGGCCACGAAGTCGGCAATCGCATTCCGGCCTCTCGACGCCAGGTGCCCGGTGAAATCCGGATCACACAGGGCTTCCCACACGCTGATCCCGCGCTCGCGGCTGAAGTCCGTCGCCATCACCGTCGTGGCCTGGCCGATGCCACGGGGTGGCGAATTCAGGATCCGCAACAGGGGCACGTCGGCATTCGGGTCGTCGAGAATCTCGACATAGGCGAGCACGTCCTTCACCTCGCGGCGGTCGTAGAAACTCTGGGCACCGACCATCCGGTAGGGAACCTTCCGCTGGCGCAGCGCCTCCTCGAGCTTGCGGCTCTGCCCGTTGGTCCGGAACAGGATGGCAAAGTCCTCCCACGGCCGCTGCTCGCTGGACTTGAGCGCAAGGATTTCCTCGGCGATGTACTCGGCCTCCTCCTCGTCGCCCGGCATGCCGACCAGCTTGACCGGCTCGCCGCCGGCAATCGTTGAACGCAGCGTCTTCTCCCGGCGCCCGGCGTTGCGGCGGATCAGGCTGTTCGCCGTGTGCAGCACCGCATGGGTCGAGCGGTAGTTTTCCTCGAGCCGGATCACCTTCGGATCGGGAAAAAACTTCTCGAACTCGAGGATGTTCGCCGTTTCCGCCCCGCGCCAGCCGTAGATCGACTGGTCGTCGTCGCCGACCACGCAGACGTGATGAGGCGGGCCGACAAGCTGCTGCAGCAGCTGCATCTGGAGGCCGTTGGTGTCCTGAAACTCGTCCACCGTCACCCGCTGATAGACCCCACGGAAGTGCTGGCGCACGTCGGGGTGCTCGCGCAGCAACTGCTCGGCGAGCAGCAGCAGGTCATCGAAGTCCACCGCATTCCGCGCGCGCAGCTCATTCTGATAAGCGACCCCGAGCTGGGCGAAGAAATCATCCTCCAGCTTGCCGACATCGCGCCCGGTGTTCTTCGCCTTCGAAATCGCGCCGAGCACCGTCTCGGGCTTCACCTTTTCGTCGGTGCCACCCATCCGCACCAGAAGCTGGCGCATGATGCCCACCTGGTCGGAGCCGGAGCAGATCGAGAAGTTCTTCTTGTAGCCGAGCTTGTCGATCCCGCCGCGCAGCAGCCGCACGCACAGCGAGTGGAAGGTGCACACCGTCATCGGCTCCGCCGCCTTGCGCGAGACCATCCCGCCGATCCGCTCACGCATCTCGTTGGCGGCCTTGTTGGTAAAGGTCACCGCGAGGATGTTCTCGGGGGCGACACCCGACTCGAGCATGTTGGCGATGCGGCAGATCACCGTGCGCGTTTTTCCCGTCCCGGCCCCCGCGAGGATCAGCACCGGCCCGTCGAGGGTGCCCACCGCCTCGCGCTGAGCCCGGTTGAGCGAGTCGAACGAAAATCCCCCTGCCATGCGCGGCGCGGAGCAAAGCCGAGGCATCCCGAACATTCAAGCTCGCCCGCATCAAAAAACGGCTCCAAGGGTCGCAGGCCCGCGGCCCAGCGGGTCGCGAGAAAGAGGCCCGGAGTCGTCAACCCCGGGCTTCGTTCTCATGGCTTTTCAGGCCATTGGACTCAGTTCCGCCGCCCGAGCAGCATCATCGCCCAGTAGGCGAGCTGGGCGATCGCCGCCAGCGCGGCCACCACGTAGGTCATCGCCGCCCAGAAAAGGGCATCCTTGGCCTGGGCGTGCTCCATGCCGCGCACGGCCTGGCTTTTGTCGAGCCACGCGAGGGCCCGCTTCGAGGCATCGAACTCGACCGGCAGCGTCACGATGGAAAACAGGGTGGTCGCCACGAAGGTCGCGAGGAAAACGTAGATCAGGATCAGCGATCCCGAGCCGAAGGCGAACAGACCGAAGATCGCCAGCATCAGCAACCACTGCTGGATCCTGCTCGCGAGGGTGACCATCGGCACCATCTTCGAGCGGAACTGGAGCCAGGCGTAGGCCTGCTGGTGTTGCAGAGCATGGCCGCACTCGTGGGCCGCCACGGCCGCCGCCGCCGCGCTGTTCTGACCATAGACCACGTCACTCAGGTTCACCGTCTTGTTTCTCGGATCGTAGTGATCGGTCAGCTGGCCCGGCGTGCTGATCACCCGCACGTCGGTGATCCCGTTCTGGCGCAGCATCAGCTCGGCGACCTGGGCCCCGGTCATGCTCGTCGGCACCTGCGAATACTTGCGGAATTTCGCCTTCAGAATGCCGCTGGCGAGCATGCTCGCGGCCATGGTTCCGAAAATAAGCAGCAGGTAGCCACCGCTGAACATCGACTGGCCACCAGCCGGCTGCTGGGAATACTGGGCGAGAATCTCGAAAATCATGGCCGGAGTTTAACCGGGTCCGACCGGCGTGCAACCCACTCCGGAGTAGAAAATCCCTCCCGTTTTCCAGCTTCCACGCTCACAATGACCAAATGAAACACCTGCTTCTCACCGGCGCCACCCGCGGACTCGGCCGCGAACTCGCCCTCGGCTTCGCCAAGGACGGCTGGGCGGTCAGCGGCTGCGGCACCTCCGCCCACGCGCTCGACGCCCTCACCACCGACCTCGGCGACCCCCACCTCGTCCGGGAATGCGACGTCACGGACTGCGCCGCCGTGGAACGCTTCACCGACGAAGCCATCGCCCTCCACGGGCCGCCCGACCTGCTCGTCGCCAATGCCGCCATCATCAATCCCCCCGCCCCCCTCTGGGAGATCCCGCCCGAGGAATTCGCCCGGCTCACGGCGGTGAACCTCAACGGGGTCCACCACCTGATCCGCGCGGCACTTCCCGCCATGATCCAGCGCGGATCCGGCATCGTCGTCGCCCTCTCCTCCGGCTGGGGCCGTTCCACCTCCCCCGAGGTGGCTCCCTATTGTTGTTCCAAATGGGGCATCGAAGGCTTGATGCAGGCCCTCGCCCAGGAACTCCCCCCCGGCCTCGCCGCGATCCCGCTCAATCCCGGCATCATCGACACCGACATGCTCCGCACCTGCTTCGGTGCCGAGTCCTCCGGCTATCCGGACGCCAAGCAATGGGCCAAGACCGCCATCCCCTTCCTCCAGTCGCTCACCGCCAAACACAACGGCCAGCCGCTCACGGTCGCGTGAAGTTCCAAGGGCCAAGGACCAAGTTCCAACTGGAGCGCGCGACGCTGTCGCGCCCCCGTTTGACCGCCGCAGGCGCACTTCGCTTGGCACTTGGAACTTCTCACTTGGAACTTGGGCTTCGAACCATCCGGAAGATCCCGTGATCCCCGTCAAATTCCACCGCGGCCTCCACCTTCCCGAGGCGGACTTGTGGCTCGACCCCTGGGATGCCAAGCCGCTCGCCTTTGTCTCCCATGCCCACGCCGACCATTTCGCCCGCCACCAGACCGCGATCTGCTCGGCGACCACCGCCGCCCTCGTCCGGGCCCGCTACAAGCTCGCCGAGAAACGCCTGCTCCCGCTCGCCTGGCACTCGACGCACGAGCTCAACGGGCATCGCGTCCAACTGCTCCCGGCCGGGCACATCTTCGGCTCGGCGATGATCCACGTCACCCGCCTCGATGACGGTGCCACGCTGCTCTACACCGGCGACTTCAAGGTCCGCCGCGGCCGTGCCGCCGAGGAAATGGCCTTCCGTCAGGCCGACCTGCTGGTCCTCGAAACCACCTTCGCCCTGCCGAAATTCACCTTTCCTTCTCCGCTCGAGATCGAGGCCGAGGTCCTGCGCTTCATCGACAACGCCTTCCACGACGACGAGGTCCCCGTGCTTCTCGGCTACTCGCTCGGCAAGGCCCAGGAGGCCCTTGCACTGATCCATGAGCACGGCATCCCCGCCGTGCTCCACCCCAAGGTCGCCGAGATGACCGAGGCCTGCCGCGCGGCCGGCCTCGATACCGTCCCCGAGCCCGCCCTTCTCGAAGGCACGGTTCCACCCGGAACCGCGGTGATCGCACCGCCGAACGCGGTCCGCTCGAAACTGCTCCGATCGATCCGCAACCGCCGCATTGCCATGCTCAGCGGCTGGGCACTCACCCCGGGCGCCAATTACCGTTACCGCACCGACGAAGCCATCGCGCTTTCCGACCACGCCGACCACCCCGGCCTGCTGGAGTGCGTCCGGCGCGTCCAACCGAAACGCGTGCTCACGGTGCATGGCTACGCCCGGGAATTTGCCGCCGAACTCCGCCAGCGCGGGATCGAGGCGTGGTCGGCCATGGGCAACGACCAACTCGAACTCCAGGTCTGCGGACGCCCTCAGGAACCGGGTTCTCCGGCCAGGGACCGCCATCGCCGGCCATCCTGCCCCTTCGCCGATTTCACCGACCTCTGTCGGCTCGTCGGCGAAACCCAGCGCCGCACCCGCAAGATCGAGCTGCTGGCCGACTACCTCCGGAGGCCCGGTGTCCCGCTCGCCACTGCCACCACCTGGCTCACCGGTCGGGCACTTCCCCGCCGCGACGGGCAGCTCCAAACCGGCACCGCCACCCTGCGCCGGGCCTTGCTCTCACTCCCCGGTGCCCGGGAAATCCGCTACCGTGAGATCTCAACCACCCAGAACGACGCCGCCCGCACCGCCCGGCTCCTTCTCGAGGAACTCCCCCTTCAACCCTCCCCGGTCGATCTCCCGGAAATTCTCGGCTTCTTCCGTGAACTTGCCGGAAGCGGAAGCTCGATCGGCCGCATCGAGGCTCTCGGCGGCCGTCTCCGCACCCTCCACCCCGCCGAGGGCGAAACGCTGGTCAAGCTCCTCACCGGTGACCTCCGCATCGGCCTCAAGGAAGGCCTCGTCGAGGACGCCCTGACCGTTGCCTTCGACGCTGACCCGAAAGCGTTGCGCCGCGCCCACATGCTCACCGGGGATCTCGGCGAAACCGCCGAACTTGCCCGGGATGGCCTGCTCGACCGGGCCGCTCTTCATCCCTTCGTCCCGGTCAAGGTCATGCTCGCCTCCCCGGGCGAATCCGCCGCCACCATATTCACCAGGCACTCCACGGACGCTCCCCGCTCCCCGCTCCCCGCTCCCCGCTCCCTCTGGCTGGAACCGAAGTACGACGGCATCCGTAGCCAGCTCCACAAATCCGGCGACCGTGTCGGACTCTACTCACGCGACCTCAAGCCCATCGACCGCCAGTTTCCCGAGCTCCTCGAAGCCGCGCGGGCGATCCCCGGCGACTTCATCCTCGACGGGGAGATCATCGCCCACGCCGAGGGCCGGCGCCTCACCTTCTTCGACCTCCAGAAACGCCTCGGCCGGCTCAACACCGCGCAGACCGACCTCTTCTCCGAGTCCGACCTTCCCCCCGTTCACTTCATCGCCTTCGACATCCTGCTCCACAACGGCTCCACCCTCCTCGACCACCCCCTAACCCAGCGCCGGCGTCACCTCGAAGCCCTGCTCAATCCATCCACCCCGGAAGCCCCAACACTCCCCGACACCTCGTCCACCTCGGGAGCCCCAACGGGGCGACGGTCGACAGCCCAGGGTGCAACCCTGGGTCCCCCCAGCGAGCTCGATTCAGGAGCCCTGAAAGGGCGACGGGAGCGCCGCATCACCCCCATTCCCCTGATCCACGCCGATTCCATCCACACCCTCGAGACCGCCTTCAAGCAGGCCCTCGCCGACGGCCATGAAGGCCTCATCTCCAAGCAACCCGATTCCCCCTACCTCCCCGGCCGCCGCGGCATGGCCTGGCTCAAGCTCAAGGGCGTCATGCCCACCCTCGACTGCGTCGTTGTCGCCGCCGAGCAGGGCCACGGCAAACGCGCCGAACTTCTCAGCGACTACACCTTCGCCGTGCGCGACGAGGACAGCGACACCCTGCGCATCATCGGCAAGGCCTACAGCGGCCTCACCGACCTTGAGATCGAGGAACTCACCGACCACTTCCAGAAGCACACTCTCGAGAAGAAGCGCCGCAAGCATCTCGTCGAGCCCAACCTCGTCCTCGAGATCGCCTTCGACTCCATCCAGCCCTCCAAGCGCCACGACTCGGGCCTCGCTCTGCGCTTCCCCCGAATCAAGGCCATCCGCCGCGACAAGACCCTCGCCGACATCGACACCCTGCGCTCGGCAAAAGCATTGCTCGGATAGGAGGCCGCCCGCCTCCAAGTCACTTCACCACCAGCACGTCGCACTTCACGAGGACCAGGATCTTGCGGCTCGGGTCGATCTCCCCCTCCTCGTCCGATGAAGTCAGGACGCTGGCGAGCACATACTGACCATCGATGCAGGTCAGCGAGTTGTTGGTTCGTTGGGTGGTGAAAACCGGCCACTTGTCCTGATGCACATGGCCGCCCAGCGCCTCGAACTCGGCGTACACCTCGTAGCCCGTCAGCATGACGATCTCGGGAGCAAGCTGAAGGTCGATGATCCTCCCATTGATGCCGAGATTCGGGGCAATATCGAAGGTAGATCCGGCGTTCCGGGTTTCAAAAGCGGTGTGCGCGGTCGGAAGACGCAGTCGAGCGAGATTGTTCATTCTCCGAATCCATTCTGGCGGCAGTGGAGGTGGTTCATAGCCCGGCGGCTCATACTCCGTCGGATAAATGAACTCCCGGATCGACTCCGCGGTCGCCCTCTCACCACTGCGGCAAACCACCATCATCGTCTCCACCACCTCGGCCCGGTCGACCTCGACCATTCCTGCGAGCTTCTTCCGCAGCTCGGCCGCATCCGAGGTGTCGGCGTTCCCCGCCATCAATTCGATGTAGTCCGAGTGTGCCACTTCCACGAACTCGACCTGAACCCGGATGATTTTGGGAAGATCCCGATCTGGATTGGAAGGATCCGGAGGACCGGGAGGTGGAGGTGGTGCAAACGGATCAAAATCTTGCTTCGATGCGAACGGATCAAAATCACCCTCGGTTGCAAAAGGATCGGACGCCGCGAAGGGATCCACACCTTCCTCGGCCAACAGACCTCCGACCAAGGCCAGAAGTGACGCTCCCAACAGCCCCTTCATGGGGACACCTCCTTCACCTCGACGACGTCGCACCTGACGAAAACCATCGTCTTCCTGCTCGGATCAAGCTGACCGTCCTCGTCCGACGGCGTCAGGACCGTCACCAGCGCGTAACTCCCACTTCGACAGGTCAGTTCCACGTTCACCCGCTGGGTGATGAAGATGGGATGCCTCTGCTGAAACCGGTGCTGATCGGGCGTGATGAAATCACGGTAAGCCACATGGCCTGCCAGAAACCCAAGCTCTGGAGCCAATTCCAGCGAGATCGTTCTCCCGTCCTTCGCGACGGTTGGGACAATCTCAAGATTACTCCCGAGATTCCGAGTTTCGAAGGCCGTGGGTGTGAGCGGGATGCCAAGCCGAATCCTCCGTATGTCATCTGGTGGAAGGGGGAAGTGGCCGGGTGTGGGAAGCCTCGGCGGCTCGTAGACAAGCGGCCAAATGAACTCACAATTGGACCCGCTGCTCGCCTTCTTGCCGCTCTGAACCACCACCATCATCGTCTCCACGACCTTGGCTTGGTTTTGCTCGACCAGTCCGGCCAACTTCATCCGCAACGCCGTGGCATCGGACGCACTCCGATTGCCCATCATCCATTCGGTGTAGTCCGCGTGCGCCACCTCCACAAACTCGACCTGAACCCGCACCATTTTCGGTGGCTCTGGCGGCGCAAACGGATCGAAGTCCGCGACCGATGCCATCCCCGCGACAGGCACGAGGGAAAGAAGCGCGAACAACCGCTTCATTTTCCCGTCTCCTTCACAACGACCACGTCGCATTTCACGAACATCATCACCTTGCGGGTGAAGTCCGTTACGCCGTCCTGATCTTTGGGCGAAAGTACCGCTACCAGATTGTACTGACCATCGATGCAGGTAATCGCCGTATTCACGCGGAGGCTGTACATCTGCGGCATCTGAACCTTTGAGACATTGCCGTGGGCATCCTTGTCCTCCGCCCAGACCGTGTTTCCCGTGTGCCAGACGATCTCAGGCGAAAACTTGAGATCCACGATCCGCCCGTCGTCGGAAAGGCCGGGCTCAACCTCAAGCGTGCCGCCCAGGTTCCGAGTCTCAAAGGCCGTCGGCGTGAACTGGGTCCGCAGCATCCCCATCCACTTGAGTTCTTCCGGTGAGACTCCTTTCCCGTCCGGTTCGCCGGGCACGTTGACCTCGTCGGGGATATCCGGCGGCTCATACTCGGTCGGATAAACGAACTCCCGGATCGACTCGCTCGTCGCCTTCTCGCCGCTCCGCGCCACCACCATCATCGTCTCCAGCACGTTTGCCTCTCCCTTCTTCACCATCTCCGCCACCGTCTTGCGAAGCGGCGTGGCGTCGGCCACCTCGAGCGCCGACAGAAAGAGGAGCTTGGTCAGATCCTTGTGATCCAACTCCACAAACTCGACCTGGACCTGGACCTGCCGCGGCAGGTGGGCGTCGGACTCTTCAGCGGAAAGAACGCACGGGCATGCCAGCCCGACCAGCAGGGGGAGGGTCGCGGGAAGTTTCATCGGCATCATCATCCGACGTCATAACGCCGGATCCATTCAACCAGGGAGCAAAATCGACCGACAAGGACCGCGCGAGGCC